>DASTVU010000482.1:0-7110 GCA_035758935.1 Pyrinomonadaceae bacterium
CACAAAGCACAAAGTACAAAGAACCAAGCACCAAACGAATGCAACTCGCACGCGTCATCGGCACAGTGGTAGCAACAGTCAAGAACGATTCACTCGAAGGTCGCAAGCTGTTGATTGTGCAGACTGTCGATAGGAATCTCGAAGTATCTGGAAAGCCGATGGTAGCTATCGATTCTGTGGGCGCAGGTGTTGGCGAACTGGTCTTCTGGTGTCGCGGAAAGGAAGCGAGTTTTCCTTTCAAACGCGAAGACACGCCTACGGATTGCACGATCATCGGGATTGTTGATTCCGAGAAGCACGTAACCAGATGATTCTTGCGCGCGTAGTTGGAAATGTGGTGGCTACGAAAAAGAACCGGCGCTACGAGAATGCGCGCGTGATGTTGTGCCAGCAGATCACGCCGGAAGGTGAGGAGACGAGTTATTCGGTCCTGGCACTTGATTCGGTGGATGCCGGTGTTGGCGATACGGTGCTGATCGTTCAGGAAGGTTGGAGCGCATCGACCGCGGCGACAGGGCAAGCAGGAGCAGCGATCGATTCAGCGATTGTCGGCGTGGTTGATCGGATCGATTTGTTATAGCGATGGAAGATCAGGCGAGAATGATGGCAGAGAGAATCGCGCGGCGTGTTGCGGCGAACTCTGCCGCGGCGCCTCAAAGCACTGACATCGGCTCAGAGCTGGCCGCAATGCGTGCGAGTCTCGATGAACTGCAAAACCGTTTGATTCAAATAGAGGCTAAAGTGAGTGGTCCTCGTGTTCACTCACCGTGGCATCCGAGTCTCGACCGTTTTGGTGTTGAAGAGGCCACTGTATCGGAGCTCGTGGATTTCTTTCAAAACGATAAGGCTTGCAGCCTGGAGCCAGGCGGCAAGCCTTGCGATCATTGTGCGATGTGTAGTTCGAGAGGTTTCTAGCCACAGATGAACGCGGATAAACGCGGATCAGAATTCAGATCTGCGTTTATCCGCGTTCATCTGTGGCTTAATATTTATTTGCTGTCAGGACGCAAGCTGTTGGCGTTTATCTGCGGCACCTGTCTCGCTCCTTCTTCGGCCTTGAAATAAGGCTCCTCTTTAAACCCGAAAAGCTTGGCGCCGATCACTGTTGGGAAGCGGGCGCGCGTTGTGTTGTAGTCCTGCGTCGCGGCGTTGTAATCGTTTCGCGCAGTCGCCACACGATTTTCAGTGCCCTCGATCTGCTGCTGCAATTGCAGAAAATTCTCGTTTGATTTCAGATTCGGATAGGCTTCCTGAATTACGAGTAAGCGTCCGACGGTGCCTCCGAAAGAATTTGCAGCATCAATCACCGCCTGCTTCTGCTCGGGCGTTTTGTCGCCGCCTTCACCCTGCGGCGCCTGTTGTGTCGCGTTCAATAATCTTGACCGTGCCTCCGCGATCTTGCCGAAGACTTCCTGCTCCTGAATTCCCGCCATCTTTGCCGACTCTGCAATGTTGTTGAAGAGATCAGCGCGACGTTGCAGTTGAGCCTCGACATTCGCCCATTTGCCTTTTACATTCTCGTGTTTCGTCGTCAGCGTGTTATAGCCACAGCCGCTGGCAGCCAGAGCAATCAGTACCAGGCCGGCAAGAGTCATTAGTCTACGGATCTTCATCTCAAATCTCCCATGTGTAAGTTACTGTGTTGCTTTCCAAGCTCATCAACTGCTTCAACAACCTGCTCGATCTGAGACAGGTAGGTTCCGAAAAGATCGTTCGCTTCTTTTTCTGACGCGGGACGACGGTCGCTCGCGCGAAACTCAAAAATTCTTTCGAAGGGTACGGGGTCGAGTTTCAATAACTGCGCAGTCGCGCGCACGCAATCAGGTTTCGACACCGGCGCTTCCTGGCCATGCAACAACAGCACAGCGCGAAACAGTGCCGCGAAGCTCGATAAACTGTCGTTCATCAAATCGCACAACTTATCGATCGAAACGGAAGCGGGAATGTAGAGACGACGCAACTGAATCAACTTGCTTCTGAGCTCGTACTCCGTTTGGTGTCGCAGATTCACGTCCGAGAGTTTTACAAACTCGAAAGGATCGTGACCGTAGAGAACGATGCGCGCGTTTGCCATCTGATGAAATTCAATTGGAAACACATCAGCAGCGTCGGCGAGCTCTTCAACAGTGAAGTAGACAGGCAGTGGATGGCCCAACCGTTGCCACTCGCGCATCGGCGCCTGTGCCTGGCGTAGATCTTCCGGTGTGATCCGCGTCAAAGCGATCAGGATGTTGTAGTCAGAGCGTAGCTCGATGTGATCGCCGGCCGCGGCCGAACCATACAGGACCACCGACGCCAGATTATCTCCATGCGTCGCACGCAGATCCTCCACGAGTCCCTTGAGTGCTTCTTGTACCGTCGTCTTAACCATGATTTAGCCACGGGTTATACGGATAATCTCCGTTACCAACTGCCGCCCGCACCTCCACCACCAAAGTCACCGCCTCCACCAAAACCGCCACCAAATCCACCACCACCGCCGCCTCCGCCGAATCCACCACCACCAAAGCCTCCGCCGCCCCAACCGCTTCTGCCCCCGCCGCCAAGGTTGCTGAACAAACTTCCCCACAACAACGCCTGCAAACAACCGCCGCCTCCGCCACTTCCACCTCGTCGCGACGCAAACTTAAGAAAGATCACAATGAAGACGACCAGAATTAATATGCCGCAAACCGTGCTGAAGGTGCTTTGCGCAGGTTCTTGCGGTTGCTCTCTGGTCCTGACTGCCTGATTCTCACCGATGCCCTCAACACTAAAACCACGCTGCGCTCCGAGTGTCGCAACGTACGCCTCGACAGTGTCGCGAATGCCTCGGCTGTAATTCTGTTGTCTGAACTGAGGCACCAGTCGTTCACGCTGAATCTGACCTACTAAACCGTCCGGCAAATCACCTTCAATATGACGACTCACCTGGGTGAAGTACTTGCGATCCTGAATCGCGACGACTAGCAGAAAACTCGCCTTCTCACCATCCTTTGGTCCAATTCCCCACCCGCGCGCAACTGCGAGTGAAAAATCAAAAATATCTAGGTCTCCGGTCGTAGGGACCGTCAAAACTGCATATTCAATATTTCCGCGTTCCTTCAGATCGCGATAGATCTGTTCCAGTCGAGTTCGAGTTTGAGCATCGATAACGTTCGCGTTATCGACGATCGGATTGAAGGGAACGGGGAGTGGAACGGGTGATGGAGGTGTGACCTGGGCCTTTACTTCAAACGCCAGCAGCGAAAAGACCAAAACCAACAGGCCGAAACTGGCCGATGCAAACTGAAATTTTCTCAAGCGCAAACGCAATGGCGAACTTCTCGTCAGTGCTAACCCTCGATCAACCGGTGCAAAACATAGAAGAGGGCGACTCCTCCAAAAACGACAATTGAGACCGTGGGGTTTCTTTCTTCTTTATGGTTCACCTCTGGGATCAGGTCACTCGCAGCCACATAGAGCGTTACCCCGGCCGAGAACGGTAATGCATAACCAACCACGTTAATCATTCTCTCGTTAACCAGACCAACTCCAATCACGCCCGCCAGGGTTGCTGCACCAATCACGGCGGTTGCAAGCAAGGCAGTAGTAGTAGAACGACCGCTAGCTAGCATGATTGATGCCACAGTGAAGCCTTCGGGCATTTTGTGAAGCAGAATCGCGATAAAGACAAGAATTCCGACTTTGAAGTTGACGAGAAAAGCGGATGCAATTGAGACACCGTCGAAGAAGGTGTGAATCCAAAGTCCACCGACAGCAGTGTAGGCGGCTGAGGGTTTCATAAAGGACTCAGGGTGAGTTTCAGCGCCGAAATGGAAGTGTGGCGCGAGTGTGTGCTCGAAAAACTGAATCGATAGATAGCCGGCGAGAAGTAGTGTCATCGCCTCGACTATCGCCTCAGGAGCTGATGCGCCAGGGGAGCGCTCGATCCAGATACCGATAGTTTCCGGGAGAATTTCAATGAAAATCGCGGCCAGCATGAAGCCGGCGCCGAGCGCAACCAGGTATTTCAAAAAACGCTCGCCCAAGCGGTGAGCGCCTGATTTAACCAGAATCAGCCCTCCGAGGACATTGGCGCCCGCTGCCAGCAACCCAAACAGGAGAATGGATGTCATTTGTCGGTGGGCCAGTTTAGCATTATCGGGCGCCTCCTTGGAGTGCGCCAACTTGTTGGCGCTTTGTTACCAGACTGATACCAAAGCGGTGACAAGTCACCGCACTCCAAGGAGGTGCCGAAGTCAAAAAGGGCCAACAAAAGGCGATCATCTCAGAAGTTTTACCTATTGACACAGTCTGGAGCGCGGCGTAGTATCCGGCCTTGGGTGGTCAAAAGTGGTCGGAAGTGGGTCCAACCTCGTAGCAACACCGATCATCAGGCAACACTTTTCCTTTGGGCCACCCACCAATGCTCTCTCGTCAGGTCAGAAGCTATGCTGCGAGGAAACTACACGGCGCGAATCGATGTAAAGGGGCGTCTCAAAGTTCCCACGGAATTTCGGCGACTGATTGAAGAGAAGCACGGCAAAGATTTTTATATCACGAGCCTTACTGGAGAGTACGTTCGAATTTATCCATTGCCGGAATGGGAATCAGTCGAACAGCGGCTCTCGTTGTTGCCTTCAATGGATCCGGCGCGAAGAAAGTTCCTTGACAGAACGAATTACTACGGTCAGCAAGCCACGATCGACGGGCAAGGCCGCCTTCTGATTCATCCGTTGCTCCGCAAGAGTGCGGAAGTTTTGGGAGATGTGGCGGTTTTGGGCTACCTGACCTATTTGGAAGTTTGGGAGCTCGACAAGTTCAAGGCCCGCATGCTCGCCGATCCGTATACGGAAGAAGACGAAGCTGCGATCGCGAGACTTGGTATTTAGTGCTTTGTAGTTGGTACTTTGTGCTTTGTGAAAAGCAAGTCAAAAAACAAAGCACCAGGAACAAGACGCAAAGCTCAAAAGTTCTTTGAACGAGATCACGGGGCGGTGGTGATGGCTGCGCCTTTGGGGGGCATAGGCGCGCCCCATCGCCCCGTGCTGCTTGAAGAGACATTGAAGTTTCTCGCTCCTGAGCGAGGGGGTCTCTTTATCGATTGCACGGTTGGTCTTGGCGGACACAGCGAAGCGATTCTGAAATCCTCGCAGAACACTCGCGTACTCGGAATGGATCTTGATCCGGCGGCGCTGGCTTACACCCGACAGCGTTTAGCACCTTTCGGAGAAAGATTCCGTGCCTTTCAAGCCAACTTTCACGCTATCAACACCGTCCTGCAACAGGCGAATGAGAGCGAGGTAAACGGTATTCTTGTTGACCTGGGCGTCTCTTCACTGCAGTTTGATTCACCCGAGCGTGGGTTTAGTTTTCGTTTCGATGCTCCTTTAGATATGCGGATGGACCCGACCAGCGGCGACACCGCAGCCGATCTTCTACAGCAACTTCCCGAATCGGAAATTGCCAGAATCATTTTCGAATTCGGCGAAGAACGACACTCACGACGCATCGCCCGTCGCATCGTTGAATGTCGCGAACAAGGGAAGCCGATCACGACCACCACGGAGTTAGCAGACCTTGTGCGGCATGCTACCGGCGGGCACAAGCGGAATCAGATTCACCCGGCGACGCGCACGTTCCAGGCTCTGCGTATCGCCGTTAATCACGAACTCGAAGGGCTGGGAGAGTTTGTCGAATCAGCAGTCGATCTTTTAACTCCCGAAGGCAGATTTGTCGGTATCAGTTTTCATTCGCTCGAGGATCGGATCCTCAAACGCGAACTGAAAAAACTGTCAGGACACTGCGAATGTCCACCGCGCTTGCCGGTTTGCGCGTGTGGCGCACGCAAGGTTGTTGAGGTGCTGACGCGACGACCCGTAGCACCCGGGCTTAGCGAGATTGACGAAAACCCAAGAGCACGCAGCGCGAAGCTTAGAGCTTGCAGAAAGCTATAACGATCATGAAGAGATTTCCTGAGCATCAACCCAACGCGAAGATTCGCCGCTCTCGCGACACCACCGCACTGTCGCGATTGGGGCTGCTGTTGTTCTGTGGATTGGTACTGGCCGGCGGTTTCGTCTTCGCCGCTAAGCAACACTTTGCTGCCGTGCAGTACGGTTATGAAAACGAAACCTTGCGCACCGAGCGCAAGCGATTAATAGAGGAGAATCAACGACTCGCTCTCGAAAAAGAACGCGCCATAGCTCCTGACAAACTCGAACCCGCCGCTCGGCGTCTCGGGTTGAAGCCGGCGAGACCCGGACAGATTGGTAATACGGATAAACGCTGATCTGTGAAATCCGTGTAATCCGTGGCTAAATAAAAGGCGTCCTCATCACGCTACAGGGTAGGGGGAAACAAGTAGGTGATGTTGGCACGCCTCATTGCTCGATCAAAATCCAGACCGGATGTTTCATCAGGCCGCGTGCTTTTTGTCGCGGCTTTTATTGGCTTCTGGATGCTAGTGATTTCGGCTCGCCTCGTTTACCTGCAGTTCTCGCAGTACGAAACCCTGGCAAACCGCGCTCGCCAGCAACAACAAAACGCAATTGAAACCAGTCCACAGCGTGGTGAACTCCTCGATCGGCAGGAGCGCCAGCTTGCGCGCAGTGTGCAGACGGTTTCACTATTTCTCGATCCCGATGGTCTCGACTCTGCGACGCTCGATCGCAACGCCCAGCAACTCGCGAAGTCACTCGGTTTGAAACAAGCAGAGCTCGCAAAAGAGTTTCGCGACGCCGCTACAGCAAAGAAAAGATTTATCTGGATTGCGCGACGTCTGGACGCAGACTTCGCAAACAAGATCGTCGAGCTGAATCTCCCCGGCGTGCAAACTCAACTCGAACCGAAGCGCTACTACCCGAATGGCTCGCTCGCTGCGCACGTGCTCGGATACGTCGGACTCGACGGCAAGGGCCTCGGAGGTGTCGAACAGTTTTATAACGCCAAGATCTCCGGTGAATCAGGAAAGCTGTTTGTTGAAAAAGACGCCAGCGGCAAGCCGTACGAGAGTTACGAGATTGCCTCGAAGTCCGGCCAGACAGTCGTGCTGACAATCGATCAGACGATTCAGTACATGGCCGAACAAGCATTACAAGCCGCCGTGCAACGTTCGCGCGCGAAGTCTGGAACGGTGATCGTGCTTGA
>DASTVU010000483.1:0-7069 GCA_035758935.1 Pyrinomonadaceae bacterium
TTGTGTGACTTCGGCACAAGTTTGCAGAAAACGCGCGATCTTCTCGGCGGAATTGTTCTGTCGTTCAACTCGCAATGATAGCGTCTTCAAACCGCGCAACAGCAGCCACGACTCAAATGGACTCAGTCCCGCGCCTTCTGCGTTTTGTTGAAACGAGAACTGCTTGTGAAGTGCGGGATCGTTCGTGATCAAAGCGCCTGCTGTCACATCGCTATGTCCACACAGAAACTTCGTGGCTGAATGGACTACGACATCCGCTCCGAGGTTCAGTGGTTGCTGGAAAATCGGCGACAACATGGAGTTATCAACTGCCAGATACACGCCTGCTTCTTTTGCTATTGAACCGAGCACGCGGATGTCTGAGATGCGAAACAGCGGATTACTCGGCGTCTCAATCAGGATCAATCGTGTGCGATCGGTGACAGCTTCCCGTACTTCCGTTTCGTTCGTCGTATCAACGAAACGAACGGCGATGTTCAGATGCGTCGTGATCCGGTCCAACAGCCTGATGGTTCCGCCGTACAAATCGTCACCGGCGATGATCTCTTCGCCAGGCCGCACAATCCGTGTCAATGAAGTCAGCGCTGCCATTCCGCTTGCAAACGCGCACGCGTGAGCTGCGTCTTCGAGATCGGCGAGTTGTTGTTCGAGCAGTGTTCGCGTCGGATTTCCGCTGCGCGTGTAATCGTATTCGCCAAACTCCGTGGCGGTTGGCTGTTCGAACGTTGCGGTTTGGTAAATTGGCGGGACGATTGCGCCGAGAGTGTCATTGCCTCGTCCGAGCTGAACGCAGCGAGTTGCGAGTTTCATGCTACACACTCCTGTTCTTCTTCGGCGGCATTGATCAAATCGCGACGAAGATCAAACAAATCACTCAAGACCGCTTCTGTCGTGGGCCAACGTCCGGCTCCACGTCCGCCAACTTCCCACGTCTTTCCAGTCTGCGACTGAATCAGCAAACGATTCTCAACACCCCTGGCACACGCGAGCGGATGATCGAACGGCAACTGAACCGGCGAGACACGCGCTGTAAAGCCTTGAGATGTACGCCGACACTCCGCAACGAACCGCGTTACCCGCCCATTATTCCTGACCTTATTTAAGTCCAGCTTTTCAACGCCTTGCTTCTCGATTGATCTCAACGGCAGATCGATATCGAAAGCGGCACGAGCGAGCAGTACTAACTTCTGGGCCGCGTCTGTTCCGTCAAGATCGAACTTCGGATCGCGTTCGGCGTAGCCATTCTTTTGCGCCGCACGTGTGGCCTCAGACAAATCGCAACCGTTTGCCAACTCATCGAGAATGAAATTCGTTGTGCCGTTCAGTACTCCCGAGATTGACTGCAACGACGAAGTGCGTCGAACACGGTTGATGGTTTCGAGAGCAGGCACGACACCTCCGACAGCAGCGCTGTACCGAAGCGTCGCATTATTCGCCGCCAGTCTTTGCAGTTTCGTGAGGTCGTCGGCGAGCAAGGCTTTGTTAGCCGTGACCACATTTCTTCCGAGCCGTAGAGCTTCTGAAATCAGTGTTCGGGCCGGTTCGATTCCTCCCAGCAATTCGACTACAACGTCAACAGGTTCTTCAATCAACGCTTCAAGATGCGGAGTTAACCCCTTAACCGGCACACCACCTTCAACGGCTTGCTCGATATTACGCGCGCCGACTGCCAGTACACTGAACAACTCCGGTAGCGCTGCGAGACGTTGATAAACTCCACCGCCGACAGTTCCGCAACCGAGTAAAGCAACACGCAATGGTCTGGTGGGGAATTCGGAAAGAGTAACCGTATCGGCGTGTGGTCCGACTTCCGTCGCGCGGCACGATCCGATGCTGGAGACGCTGAATTTCAGGCGCTGGCGTTCTGCAAACTCAATCGCTTTGCGTTGTACGACCGCGCCGCCAATCCGGGTGGCAGTCGCATAACTCACGCGCGAGAAACGTGTTGCTGATGGTCCCGAGTATGAGTTGGGATCGCTCGTGTATAACCCGTCAACGTCCTTGATGAGTCGACATGTTGCACCGAGCCGTTGCGCAAGAAAGAGCGCGGTTAGATCCGAACCGCCGCGTCCCAACAATGTCGTTTTGCCGGATCGACTCTTTCCAACAAAGCCAGGCAACACCACAATGCCGGTATTCAACCGATTAAGAATGCAGGCTGTATTGACGGACGTCGGGTTTGCATCAAGCACTGGTCCATCAGTACTGAGTCCTGCTTGTTCAGCATCCAGCACTGTGGCCGGAATTCCCGATCGATTGAGCGCGAGGCCGAGTAGTACGGATGAAGTCGCTTCTCCAGTCGCCAAAAGCGCCGCGACCAGTTCGTCGTCTGGCTGATCGCACGCTGAATACGCCTGCTGCGTTAACTCGTCAGTCGTGTTACCGAACGCCGAAACAACTGCGACAACCTGAAATCCGTCTCGCCACCAGCGATAAATTTCATGAACAGCGGTTGGCAAATCGTTTTCATTACGCAGGACGGAGCTGCCGAACTTCAAAACGATAATGCGGTTTTCACTTTGCATTACGCGGCTCCTTTCGTTTGCGCGAGTGCCTGCGACAGGTCGCGAATGATGTCGATCGGATCTTCCAGGCCGACTGACAGACGCACGAGCCCGTCAGTTATACCTGCGGCTTGACGTTGCGCTGCCGGAACATCGGCGTGGGTCATCGAAGCCGGATGTGTGATCAGTGTCTCCGCCGAACCGAGGTTTTCGGCGAGTGCACAAAGCTTTACGCTGTTCATGAGACGAATGCCTGCATCGACTCCACCTTCAACCTCGAAAGCAATGAGTGCACCTCCGTTAGTCTGCTGTTTGCGCGCAAGTTCGAATTGCGGAAACGAATCTAGTCCCGGATACAGCAGTTTCGTAACGCGTGGATGTGCCTCCAGGAAACACGCAATCCTCAACGCGTTGTCAGAGTGCTGGGCCATTCGCAGGCCGACTGTTTTCACGCCTTGAAGCGTTAACCAGGCAGGGAAGGGAGACTGAATTGCGCCGATCGCGTTACGAGTGAAGGAGAAGCGTTCGTGTAGTTCCGCATCACTCGTGATCAGAGCGCCGCCGACGGTTGCGTTGTGGCCCTCAATAAATTTCGTCGTTGAGTGAAGAACAACGTCCGCGTGTAGTTCGAATGGGCGTTGCAGAGCGGGTGTGAGCAGTGTGTTATCGACAACTAGAAGTGCACCTACCTCGTGCGCGATTTGTGCAGCGAGTTCAATGTCCGTGAGTTTCAGTGTCGGATTTGCGGGTGTTTCGATGAAGACGAAGCGAGTCGGTTTTGCCGTTACCGCATCGCGTAAACCAGCCTCGTCTGACGTGTCAACAAACTCTGCTGTAACTCCAAAAGGCGCGAGAACCTGATTGAACAGCCGTACAGTTCCGCCGTAGACAGCTTGTGAAACGACTACATGATCGCCGGCGCGTAACAACGCCAGACAGAGTGCGGTCGTCGCAGCCAGGCCGGTCGCGTAACACGTACAGTATTCGGCGCCTTCCAGCGCGGCGAGACGGCGTTCGAGTGCTGAAACAGTCGGATTCGCCGATCTGCTGTAGGTAAAACCTTTGTCTTTTCCGACAGCTTCCTGGCGATAAGTTGTAGTTTGATAAATCGGAGTCAGTAGAGCGCCGGTCGTTGGATCGGCGACTGCTCCAGCGTGTAGAGCGAGTGTGTCAAAGCTTTGAACTTCAGCTAATTGTGCGACAGCAGTTCCCATATAGCCCTCCTTCGGACGAAAGGTGCGTGGACGAAGCGAAGGCTGAAACTGGACCAGGGCGGGCGGGGAAAATGAAAAACCCCGCGCCTCAGAGTGCGCGGGGTTCCAAATGAAAGCGGAATTCCTCACGGCTCTTTAGCAGTTTTTAACGTGGAGCAAGTTTGCCTTAAATCGCCACGAACAATATTTCAAAGATAACGTGGGCGACGTTATCTCACACGAAACGCAGTCGTGTCAACCTCGAGATCGTCTGCCACAAAAAAGCACATAAGTCACAAAAAATAATTTATAACTTGCAATTGGCTTGTACGAAACGCGAAATCCCGCCCACGGTAGTGGGCGGGATTTGGGACTCTTCTGCAAGCTAACTACCCTTTGGCGGATAGTCTATACGCGGCCATCTCGTGATCGTTGCGGACCAGCAGGATGTCGCCGACTAATACCGGGTGGTTCCAGGTCTTGCCTTCGAGGGCGGGGAGGTGTCCGAGTTCGGTGAACTGATCGGGTGTGGCTTTTGCGAGCGCGAGTTCGCCCTGCTCGGAAAGCACTATCAACACGTCCTGTTCCGGCAACAAGACGAGTTGCCCGTAGCCATATCGCTTGCCTTTCCATTTGAGTTTGCCGTCATCGAGATTGACACAAACCAGCGAGCTGCCGTCGAAGCCAAAGGCATGTCCCTTATGGACCACAAAATCGTTGAACCAGGGATTTATGTCTTCAGTGGTCCAACGTTCCTGCGCAGTCCAGCCACCCGATCCCTGTGCCACTGTCAGCCGGCGCAAACCACTGCTCTCACTCACGCTAATCAGTAGATCGCCGTTCGAAGCAACTGCGGGCTGGACGATCGGCTCACCGCCCCACGGGTGCTCCCAAAGTAATTTGCCGTCAGTAAGCGAAACACTCATTACTCCAGTTGATCTCAGCAGCACGATCTGTTGAGTTCCGTTAATGGTTAACAACTGTGGTGAGCTGTAGCCCGATCCGCCAGCCGGACCCAGCCAGCGCGGCTTGCCAGTCTCGGTTTCATACGCAACCAAATTTCCAGCCGCTGCGACAATCACGAGATCGTTCACGACCAGTGGTGAGCCGGCGATGCCCCAGCCGGGAATTTTCGCGCCGGTATCGTTCACCGCGTTACGTGTCCAGATAACGTTACCGGTAGAAGCATCGAGGGCGTTGACGATTCCAGTTGCGCCTTGCGTATAAACCCGACCGTTGCTGATCGCAGGTGTTGCTCTTGGACCAGGACCGGCATTTGATTCGTAAAACCTTGCTTTGTCTCTATGTCGCCAGACCGGCTTGCCTGTCTTTAGGTCGTGACATGAAACGATCTCATCGTCAACACGCTGCTCCTGCGTATAAAAGCGCCCGTCTTGCACTGCAAACGAAGACCATGCTGGTCCAACCGGTCGTCGCCAAAGCTCGACTGGCGGAGACGCAGCCCAATCGGTGTTGATCAATGCACCGCGAACTGTGCTATCGCGCTGATTACCACGAAAACCGGTCCAGCCAGTTTCAGTGTTGGCGCGTGCGGACCCCGCGGTGGCCGGATCCGCAGTCACCTCGGAAGCCTCGGCGGCCGCAAGCGCTTGTTCCCGAGTCTGGGACCAACGCCAGTGCAAGTCGTTATCAAACTCGGCCGTCAGTCCATCAGTTCGCAACAACATAAACACGCCGCAGCCGATCACCAGCATGGGCACAAACGCCAGACGCCGTTTTGCAGTCGAGAAATGACGACTGACAACGGCCCACAAGACCAATCCCATACTGAACACGGGAATCGCGAGGATGTAGAGCAGCATGCCCATCCCGCCACCTGCAATCGACTCGTGTACGAGACGCTTCGTCCCGATTAATGCGAGCACGATCAGCACGACAGCGGCGATGCGCTCGAGCCATGGCGCGCGACTGAAGAGCAGCCACCAGACAAGGATGACCAATCCACCGATGACCCCAGAGAGCAGCGCGACGATTGGCACTTGAGGAAAAATTGCGGGGACCACAAACCAACCCAGCCATTGCAACGTTACGGCTATTACACCGGGCCACACGCGAATTGGTTTCCGGGGAGTTGCTAACGCAGTTTCTATTGTCGACATGTTAGTCTGACCTTACGCAGATAGTTGACAGTTTGTTCGGCCGTGTTTTAGTACCCGACATCATACGGGGCAATTATCTTACCGGTCTTATCCACATAAAGCTGATCAGAATAGGTTCCTATAACAGTCAGTCCATCTGAGAAGCCCCAACGTGCTCTGCCCAGTCGCAACACTATCGTGCCGGATCGATCGATGTAACCCCACTCGTAATCTTTATAGACGGCAGCAAGGCCTTCTGAAAAGTTCCAGCCGTCGGCAAACTGCGGCGCGATTACCATTTGGCCAGTCTTATCTATGTAGCCTATCTTGCCGTCGATAACGACTTTGGCCAACCCTTCGGAAAAGCCGAAAGCAATATCGAATTTTGGCTCGATGACCCATTTGCCTGCCTTATCGATGTAGCCATACTTATGATTCAACTCGACAGCCGCCATACCCTCTGAAAAACTACCTCCAAATCGAAACTGAGGAGCGATGACGGTGTTGCCATTCACATCGATGTATCCAAACTTGTCCTTGACCATGAATAAAGCCAGACCTTCCGAAAAGTCTTCAGCTATGCTCAGGCTTGGTTGAACCACGAACTTACCCGAGGTATCAATGAACCCGTATTTCTCCTTTAAAGGAAAACATCCCGTCTCAAGTGTTGTTATCAAGGTCGGTATCAGAAAAACATGGATCGGAGCGTTTTTGTTCGTGAAGAATCCACTTTGACATTGAACTCGATTCCATAAAATTACGAGCGCCCGACCATCCCTCACCTCGGCCGCTGCCTGAAACTGCGGAGACACAACCCAGCGGCCGCTTAGATCAATGTAACCCCATTTTCGACCTACAAGGACAGGAGCGATCTCCCCAGTAAAGTCGAGCGCCACATCAAATGAGAAAGGAATGACCTCTTCTCCTTTCTCGTTTATGTATCCAGATTTTTTATTCCTGCTCACGGCCGCAACGCCGTGAAAGAAGTCGCGTGCAGAGTCAAACTGGGGCTCGATAAGGACTTTGCCGGTCCTATCCATATAACCCCATTTCTTGCCGCGGCGAATTCGAAATGGGGTGCCGGCTCCTTTCTTCTTAGTGGGATCGCGCACGATTTCCGTTGCGGAAATATCTATCGAGGCGATGGCCACGATTGAAATGAGGATGCAGAAAGCAAAGGTTTTGCGCCGCATAATAGTCTCAGAGCTCGAGCGAACCGCTCATGAAATGCTTATGCCGGATTGTACGTCATAAATTCTCAACGGTTCACAAT
>DASTVU010000484.1:0-3551 GCA_035758935.1 Pyrinomonadaceae bacterium
CTTCCTCGGCTGGCAGGATACGTTGTTTGTTAACGGCAGTCGTCACTACTTCAAGAATTGTTACATCGAAGGCCACGTCGATTTCATCTTTGGAACCGCGTCTGCGGTCTTTGAAGACTGCACGATTCACAGCAAAGGTCAGGGGTATGTAACCGCGCATTACCGTTTGAGCAATGAAGAGAATACCGGGTTCGTTTTTGTGCGTTGTCGTTTGACTGGAGAGAACACAGGTAACGGAGTTTATCTTGGCAGGCCGTGGCGCCCTTATGCGCGTGTAGTTTTTCTCGACAGTTGGCTGGGGTCACACATCAGACCGGAAGGTTGGGATAACTGGCGCGATCCCGCGCGAGAAAAGACGGCGTGGTTTGGTGAGTACAAATCCAAAGGACCAGGAGCGAATCCGAAAGCGCGTGTCGCGTGGTCCAGGCAATTGACTTCCGAAGAAGCTGCACAATTCTCGCGCGCGAAGTTTCTCAGTCTTCCCGTTCGCAGTCTCACCGGAAAAGCCAATCAGGCTGTCGGAACCATCGCGTGGGCCGACGCACAGAATAAGGCAGACGAGTGGTACGCGAGCGCCGAGGCAATACGGATTGCAGATAATGTCGTTATTTATCAACGGGACTCAGGCGGCTGGCCCAAGAACATCGACATGGGAAAGCCGTTCGATGAAGCCGAACGACCGGCCCTTCTCGCGCAGAAGAAAGAAATTGACTCGACGATCGACAACGGCGCTACTTACACACAGTTATCTTTTCTTGCGCGCGTCTACACCAAAACACAACAGCAACGTCATCGCGAATCGTTTCTAAAAGGGCTCGACTTTTTATTCAAGGCTCAATACCCAAACGGCGGGTGGCCGCAGTTCTATCCCGATCTTTCCGGCTACTACAAACACATCACTTACAACGACGACGCGATGATCGGCGTGATGAAACTGCTGCGTGACGTAGCTGCCGGAAAGCCGAATTACGCATTTGTTGATGACGCGCGGCGAGAACGAGCGGCGAGAGCGGTGGAAAAAGGGATTCAGTGCATCTTGAAGACGCAGGTCGTTGTGAATGGACGAAAGACTGTGTGGTGTGCTCAACACGATGAGGTCACATTTGCTCCTGCGGCGGCGCGAAAGTTTGAAGTGATTTCGTTGAGTGGTGGTGAGAGTGTCGGGATTGTGCGCTTCTTGATGTCGATAAAGGATCCTTCGCCCGAAGTGATTGAGGCGATTGAGTCAGCGATTGCGTGGTTTGAGCAGACGCAATTGAAAGGCATCAAATGGGTCGAGAAGATAGATCCGTCTCAACCGGGTGGCATTGACCGCGTTGTAGTTCAAGATCCTAAGGCTGGTCCGATCTGGGCTCGCTTTTACGAACTTGGCAGCAATCGTCCGGTGTTTGTTGGACGGGATTCGGTAGTGAAATACAACGTCGCCGAGATCGAGCACGAACGACGCGTCGGCTATGCGTGGTATGTCGAGGAACCAGCAAAACTCTTGAAGACTGAATACCCAGCATGGAGAGACAGGATTAACAAGATTAAGCAGAATTAACAAGATTTCATCCTGCTAATCCTGTTCATCTTGTTAATCCTGTGAAGCAGAACAATAAATGACAACACGCCGAGACTTCATCAAAGAACTCTTAGTAAGCGGCGCGGCGATATCTCTCGCCCCGCGCCTAACAGCTGGCTACTGGTTCGCGGATCCCTGGCAAACGGTAATGCCGTCGATCCTCAAGCGCATCAAACCACCTCGTTTCCCAAAGCGCACCTTCTATCTCAATCGATTCGGCGCCAAGCCCGACGGTCGCAGCGATTGCACCACTGCTTTCCGCAACGCCATCGATCAATGCTCGAAAGCCGGTGGCGGTAAAGTCGTCGTTCCCGCAGGTACGTATCTCACGGGCGCTATTCATCTGAAGAGCAACGTCAATCTCGAAGTCTCTGAAGGTGCGACGATCAAGTTCAGTACTAATCCGAAAGACTATTTGCCGGCAGTTTTCTCCCGCTGGGAAGGCGTTGAGTTATTCAACTACTCGCCATTCATCTACGCGTTTGAACAACAGAACATCGCCATCACCGGCAAAGGCACACTCGATGGACAGAGCAACAATGAGCACTGGTGGCCGTGGAATGGACGCCCGCAGTATGGCTGGAAGCAAGGCACGAGCAACCAGCGTCCGGATCGCACGGCACTCCTCGCGATGGCGGAAAAAGGTGTGCCGGTGCGCGAACGTGTCTTTGGCGAGGGACATTATCTGCGACCGCAGTTCATTCAGCCGTATCGTTGCCAGAACGTTTTGATCGACGGGGTGAAGATTCTGAACTCGCCGATGTGGGAGATTCATCCGGTGCTCTGTCGCAACGTTATCGTCCAATACGTGCATATCAATAGTCATGGTCCAAACAATGATGGTTGCAATCCGGAGTCGTGTTCTGATGTTCTGATTAACAACTGTTACTTCGACACTGGTGACGACTGTATCGCGATTAAATCCGGTCGCAATGCCGATGGGCGCCGTCTCAAAGCTCCGACTGAGAACATCATCGTGAAAGATTGTTTTATGAAAGACGGGCACGGAGGAATAACTGTCGGCAGCGAAATTTCAGGCGGCGTGAGAAACCTATTCGCTGAGAATTGCCGTCTCGACAGTCCGAATCTCGATCATGCATTGCGTGTTAAGAACAACGCGATGCGCGGCGGACTGCTCGAGGACCTGCACTTCCGTAACATCGAAGTGGGCCAGGTGGCCCATGCAGTAATTACAATCGATTTTAATTACGAAGAAGGCGCTCGAGGATCGTTTACGCCAGTGGTCCGCAACTACACGGTCGATAATCTCCGCAGCTCCAAAAGCAAACACGCGCTCGACGTTCAGGGTTTTCCCACGGCGCCGATAATCAACCTGCGACTGACAAACTGCACGTTCGATAACGTCGCGGAAGGAAGTATTGTCAAGAACGTCAAAGACGCAACGCTGGATGATGTCAAAATAAACGGGAAAACCATCGATGCTCTACCATAGACACAATCTGTGTAATCTGTGGATGAAAAACCTTACAATAAACACCAATGAGCGAACCAAACGCCAACATCTTCAAGACTATCGATTCGGAACGCCGCGGAACGACGTTCGAGGAAGTCGTTTCGCAGCTTCGCGAAATGATTCATAACGGCGAGTTGCGTCCCGGCGATCGTCTGCCACCAGAAAGGGATCTGGCGAAGTTACTCGGTGTCAGCAGGCCGACTCTCCGCGCCGGAATCAGTTCGCTTGCGGCAGTTGGTGTATTGCAACCTCGCCGCGGCGCGGGAACTTTCGTGGTTGAAGCTGAAGGTCCGCCTTCGCTCGACAGTAGTCCACTACGTTTGATGGCGTCGCGGCAAAGGTTCACACCGGCGGAGATGTTTGAAGCGCGACGTTCACTCGAGATGGCGATCGCGGGGTTAGCCGCAGAGCGCGCAACCGGTGATCAAATGGCCGAGATGTCGGAAGAGGTTACCGGAATGTTTGCGTCGCTTGACGAGCCGGAACAATTCCTCGTCCACGACATGCGATTTC
>DASTVU010000485.1:0-5472 GCA_035758935.1 Pyrinomonadaceae bacterium
ACTTCTTCACCGCGTTCGTTCAAACATTCGACGCGAACGTTTAGCGCGCGATCCACAACCGCCTGGTAGCCTTCCACACTGAGACAGCCTTCGAAGAATACTGCCGACGAATTATCAACGACGGTGAGCTTTGGGTTGATGATGACGTGAAAGGGAATTGCGGATCGTTGACGTGCAGCGAGTTCCTCCGCGGGGAGATCCTTGATGTATGTTGCTCGATCTTCGATTACTGCGAGTTGAATTGATTGACCGATCTGAGGCGCGGCCAGACCGACTCCTGGTGCTTCGCGCATTGTGTCTCGCATCAATGGGATTAGTTCTTGTATCGATGGGCTGAGGATCTCATCTTTGGTTAGTGGACGACTTTGTTTTCGCAAGACGGGATCACCAGCTTGGACAATCTCCAGTTTCATTACGTCTCCTCGATCTTGGTACACAGATTACACTGATTAAGCACTAGGATTCTGCTATTCTGTTGTCCGTTATGCCTCACAAGAAAACCTCACAACCGCAAGTCTATCCGTATCCGTTCAACTCATCGAGCGAAGAATCTACTTGATTCGAGGTCAGAAGGTCATGGTGGACTTCGATCTGTCAGAGCTCTATGCGGTCAGCACCAGCCGTCTGAACGAACAAGTGACTCGTAATCGAAAGCGATTTCCTGAGGACTTCATGTTTCGGCTAACTAGAAAAGAGGCCGAATCTCTGAGGTTGCAATTTGCAACCTCAAACATGGGACGCGGCGGGAGACGTTATTTGCCATATGCATTTACCGAACAAGGTGTCGCGATGCTGTCGAGTGTTTTGAACAGTGAACAAGCGATTGAAGTAAACATCGCAATCATGCGAGCGTTCGTAAGATTGAGACAGATGCTCGAAACGAACGAAGAACTCAACCGTAAGTTTGCCGCCGTTATCAGGAAGCTCTCTGCGCATGATAAATATTTCGGGGTTGTGTTCGACGAGTTAAAGAAGCTGAGGGAGAACCCACTTTCGACGACTAGGCAAATCGGATTTAAAGGCCACTCCTAACTCTCAGTTTTGAGATCGCATTTTGCGATCTCAAAAGGTCGAATTTTTTAGCCTAAAAAGAAGAAACGAAGTGTTTGAGATCGCAAAATGCGATCTCAAATATGGGACGCAGCGCCATCCTAGAATCGGAACGCCTCCGATCCAAATCCAGCAAGTTTCGAATTCGTAAATATCCAAATTGAGCAAGAGTGTGATCGCGTTGCCGTAAGAGAAGGGTTTTCAAGGATGCGGGCGGTGCCATGATCTAACACTCGTGTTCAAACCGAGGGCGGCCACGGAGGGCCGCCCCTACAGTTACGCCCAATACGGGCACGTAAAGGGAATAATGCTTGCCCCTACTTAAGTGAAGCGACCCCAGGCGCTTCCTCGTGTTCCATAACTCGGACAATAAACTTCAAACTTTTGGAGGGGTATCCATGAAACGATCTTTAATCGCTGCTGCGCTGCTCCTGCTCTCGCTCAGTGGCCCACCCGCCTTGGCGCAAAGCGGTTCGACCGGTTCAATCACCGGTACGATCAGCGACCCGACAAGTGCTGTTGTCCCTGGCGCAACAATCACTATTAAGAACAACGCTACGAATCAGGAGTTCACCGCGACCAGTACCGACAACGGTACCTTTAGTGTCCCAGCTCTGATCTCCGGAACTTACACAGTGACTATTGCCGCTCCGGGATTCAAAACTACAATCCTGCCTAACGTGAAAGTTGACGTCGGCACACCTTCAAGCGTCAACGTCACACTTGAAGTCGGCGTGCCAACGGAAACGGTCCAGATAGTCGATGCAGCCGGTGAGTTAATACAAACACAGAACGCCACCGTCGGTACGACAATCACGGGTCGTCAAATCATCGATCAGCCTCAGGCTTCGCGCGATGCACTCGACCTTGTGACTCTACTTCCCGGCGTTCAGACTACCGGTCGTCCTCGTACGTCAACCGTAAACGGTTTGCCGAAAGGCGCACTCAACATCACTCTTGATGGTGTGGACGTGCAAGATAATCTGATTAGTTCAAACGACGGTTTCTTTACCTTCGTGCGACCGCGCATCGATGCTGTTGGTGAAGTTACAGTTTCCACTGCGGCTCCTGGTGCTGAAAGCGCCGGCGATGGCGCAGTGCAAATCAAGTTTGTGACGCGCGGCGGAACAAACGACTTCGGTGGCAGCGTCTACTGGTATCGTCGTGAGCCATACCTCACGGCCAACTATTTTTTCAACAACCAAACATTGGCCCCGACCTACTTCGGAAAAGCTCCGAAGAACCGAATCCTGCTTAACCAGTACGGTGTTCGTGCCGGTGGCCCAATCACGATCCCAAAACTCTTCAACGGCAAAGACAGGGCGTTCTTCTTTGTTAACTACGAAGAGTTTCGCTTGCCCGAGCAGCAACTGCGACAACGCACTGTCCTTAGCCCACTCGCGCAACAGGGCATATTTACGACGTCCTCAGGCGCCCAGGTTAATGTGCTCAACCTCGCAGGTGCGAATGGTTTCACTTCAACTGTCGATCCAACCGTCTCAGCTCTGCTGGGTGAGATTCGCGCCACGACGGCACAAGGCAATGTGCTGCCGATCGCAGGCGATCCAAATCGGCAACAATTCAACTTCGTCGGACAGGGCGGCCAGGATCGTTATTTCACTACCGTTCGCTTCGACTTCAATCTAACTTCCAATCATGCTTTGTCGAATGTTTGGAACTATCAGGAATTCGGTGGCAAGCCTGTCGATTTTCTAAATCAGACAGATCCATCCTTCCCGGGATTTCCAAACTCAGCCGGTCAGAACTCACAGCGTTGGACCAACGTCACATCGCTGCGTTCGACTCTGACTCCTAATTTAGTGAACGAAGCACGCTTCGGCATGCTCGGTGGTCAGTCAAACTTTGGACCAATTGGTCCAGATCAGTTTGGGAACCAGGGCGGCTTTGACTTGAATCTATTCGATCTGGGAATCACTGACGCGTCTGCGGTGCAAGCTTTCCCGCAACGATTCAACAGGGCATTCGGCGTGAACTTCGGTTCCAGCAAACGAAATACGCCAAGCTTTGATTTCTCCGACTCGATGACGTGGGTCAAAGGTAAGCACTCTTTGAACTTCGGCGGTAACTACAATCTGATCAAGACATTTTCAGATGCAGCTAACAACGTCGTCGGCAATGTGAACTTCGGTATTGCTGAAGGCGATCCCGCGGAAGATCTTTTCACCGCCGCTAACTTCCCGGGTGCTTCCGCAAACGACCTTGCGACAGCAGCCCAGCTCTATGCAACGTTAACCGGACGCGTGACTGCCGTTGATCGAACAGCATTCCTGAACGATGGCAAATACGGGTTGTTCGGTTCGCAAATTCTGAAGTTTCGCCAGCGACAGTTCGCTTTGTTTGCTCAGGACTCGTGGCGTTTTCGTCAGAATGTAACGGTTAATTTCGGCGTCCGTTGGGAGCCGCAACAGCCGATCCTCTCGAAGAACGAGAACTTTGCGAAGGCGACGTTTGCAGGCTTGTTCGGTGAATCTGGCGAAGGAAATCTCTTCAAACCAGGTACCTTGACGGGCAGCACGACACAGTTAACTCCTTTGGCAATCGATGAGGAACTCTACAAGGCTGACTGGAACAACTTCGCACCGAGCGCGAGCGTAGCCTGGAGCCCGAACTTTCAAAGCGGACTCCTTCATCGCTTATTCGGTGATGCAGGTAAGAGCGTAGTTCGCGGCGGTTACTCCGTCGCATTCGTTCGTGAAGGTCTGGGCAATATCACTCAGATCCTTCAGGGCAATCCTGGCGGCACGCTCGCGTTAAGCAGCGACGTCGATGCAGGGAACCTGCCGGTCGGTACATTGTTCCGCAATCGCGCGGCGCTAGCGCCGCCAGCATTCGCAGACACGCCAAGCTATCCGATCAGTGTTCAACCATTGGATACGATTGGTGGTTTCGATCCAAACCTAAAGACCGGCCTGGTCCACTCGTGGAACTTCGGCGTACAGCGCGAGATATTTAAAGACACTGTTGTCGAAGCGCGATACGTCGGCACTCGTGGTCGTAATCTTTGGCGACGTTACGGACTCAATGAAGTCAACATCCTCGAGAATGGCTTCCTGAGTGAGTTTCGTCAGGCACAATCAAACCTTGCAGCTAATATTGCTGCAGGTCGTGGTAACACGTATGCGTTTTTTGGCGCCGGCACGGGAACACAGCCGTTGCCGATCATGCTGGGATTCTTTACGGGCGACAGATCAAACGCGAATAGTGCTGCAGCCTATGCCGGTGTAGCGCAGTTCACGAATACGACTCGGCTCACGCAATTGAATCCAAACTTCGCCAACCCTGTCGGTTTTGCAACGACCTTGCAGAATACATTTCTTGCAAACGGTGTAGCCGCAGGATCACCAGCCAACTTCTTTGTAGTTAACCCAACTGTTGGTCTGCTTGGTGCGGGAATACAGTCGGTAACGTTAACTACTAATGACGTGGACACGTGGTATGACGCTCTGCAAATCGAGTTCCGTCGTCGCATGTCTGCAGGCTTGTTACTTCAGATGAGCTACACGTGGTCCAAGTCGTTGAGCAACTTCTACGCATCCAGCCAGAGTTCGGCAGGACAGCCACTGACTCTCCGCAGCGATCTCAACAAACCGCTGGAGCGTTATCGCGCGCCTCAGGACATTCAACACGGCTTCAAGGCAAACTGGATTTATGAAATGCCTTTCGGACGTGGACGCTGGGTCATGGGTGATGCGAACGGGTTGACCAATCATTTGGTCGGAGGTTGGGAATGGCACGGCACCGCTCGCGTTCAGAGTGGCAGACCTTTTGCACTCGGCAACGTTCAGTTAGTTGGAATGGACGTGAAAGAGTTGCAGCAGGCTGTCGATGCGCGCAAGCAGCCGAATCGCACGGTTACGTTCCTGCCTGACGATATTATTCTCAACACACGGCGCGCGTTCAGCGTGTCGGCAACTGGAGCTGGTTTCGGTGCGCTGGGAGCGCCGACGGGCAGATACATCGCGCCTGCAAACAGCAATGGTTGTGTTCAGGCTTTTGTGGGTCAGTGTGGTTTTGCCAACCTGATTCTCGAAGGACCACGCTTTGTTCGTTTCGATATGAGTCTGGTCAAGAAGATCCGGTTCAACGAAACGAAGAATATCGAGTTTCGAGTTGAGCTGCTGAACGCATTCAACAACATCAACTTCCTGGTTGGTGGTAGTTCGGCAGTTGACGATCCGAAACTGACTGCGACCAATCTCGGTTTGCAAACGCCGAACTATGGCGGTGCAAACTTCGGGTTGATCACGACGGCTTATCAGGATATTTCGACGACGAACGATCCCGGTGGCCGGCCAGTGCAGTTTGTATTCAGATTCAACTTCTAACTCTTGTCATTGCTTTAAACGAGGGCGGCCACGGAGGGCCGCCCCTACAGTTCGCTCCGCAGGGTTCGGTAAATCA
>DASTVU010000486.1:0-4555 GCA_035758935.1 Pyrinomonadaceae bacterium
ACCGGAGAGTTTAGTGCGCTTCATCGCGCTGCCTCGAAAACGTTTAGCGTAAATCTCTGGCGTCAGCTCGCCGATCTCTCTAAGGTTAACATCAACATTTCCCTCCCTTGGTCCAAACCGGGCTTCGGCAGTCGCTTCCTCAAACCGATTCCACGGGCAAACATCCTGACAGATGTCGCAGCCGTACAACCACCCGGAAAGATTACTCTGAATTTCACTCGGTAATTCAGGCGCGCGCAGTTCGATCGTTGCGTAGGAGATACACTTGTTCGAGTCGACAACGTAAGGTTCTGTAATCGCGGCAGTCGGACAGGCATCGATGCAAAGCGTGCACGTTCCGCAGTGGTCTTCCATCGGCTCGGTGTCGTGATCGAGGTCCAGATTAAGAAACAATTCGCCGATGAAAACCCACGAACCATATTCAGGAGTGATCACATTGGAGTGCTTACCGAGCCAACCTAGTCCGGCACGCACGGCCCACGCCTTGTCCATCGTAGGTTGAATGTCGACACAGATCTTTCCGTCGGCTCGCGGATCCTGTTCTTTGATCCACGAAAGCAGCGACGACAATTTTTCTTTTACGACGTCGTGGTAATCGTCGCCCCAGGCATACCGGGAGACTTTTCCGGTCGCAGGATTTTCCTGATGCTGTTGAGGTGTGAAGTAGTTGAGTGTGACAACTACGACTGAGCGCGCTTGCGGAAAAATTTCGTGCGGATTGATGCGCTTGTAGACATCGCGGGCCATCCAGCTCATCTCGCCGTGATGGCCACGCGCAAGCCACTCTTTTAGCCGCCGCCCTTCGTCATCAAGTGACTCCGCGCCAACAATTCCGACCTTGTTGAATCCCTCGAAAAGAGCCCTGTCCTTGATTTGTAGAGCGTCAATCACCAGGCGATCACTGCGGCGAAAATTTCTGCATCGTCACCGATATGATCGGATTATCACCAGCGGTCCGGCTGTACGAAACCCAATAACCGGCTTTCGGATACCGCACGAGTTTCGACTTGGAGCCATCGGATTTTGATTCGAAGTCCGAGCCAAACACCTGTTGCGGGGTAAGAACTCCGGTCCCAACGCCGATGAAGTCCACCGAGATGGCCATCACCTGTTTGGTGGCCTTGTCGTAGTAGACCTGAGCTCGCTCCTTTTCACCAAACTCATAGTAGTCCTGGTCATCTGCCTTGTTGGCCGGATTACCTAGTTTCTTGCGCACATCATCTGCCAGCCAGCCGATTTTCACACCCCGATATTCGTTAAAAACCGGCTCTTCCTCGGCCCCGGCATTGGGACGCTTTTGAGCAGTTTGAGCTAAAGCCGCTCCGGCAAGTGTAAAACTGATTACTACAAGCAAAGCTCGGTTTAGTAACCTGAAATTTGAGGATCTCAAAAGGCGAGTCATGGTTACTCCTTTCCGCAGATATAACGTATTCCAACAAACAGGTAGGGAAAAATACCGCCGGAGCAGTCATGATTTAGGTGTCGAGTGCTCCGGTTTTTTGCTTATATGTGCAAAAAATAATCCTAAGGATGTAGGATGTCAATACTGGAGGACACCTGAAACAAGTTGACTGAAAACAGAGTTTATCGTAGAAGCTGAATGCTTTTGGTGGTCCACTAACCGTCGTAAGAAGGAGCTTAATCGAAATGAACAGAATCGCACTCGCGTTGCTGGCAGGTCTTATCGTCGTTGTTCTGAGTGGATGCCAGCCGGCAGCTGATACTAATCGCAATCTCGCCGCCGCGAGTTCGACTCCCGCGAAGGAGACGTTTGATCCGGCAGCGATCGAAGCAGAATTAATAAGAATCGAACGCGAGTGGGCAAACGCGGGCAAAACCCACAATGCGGAGGCTGTAAAGGGTTTCCTCGCGGACAATGCGGTGATCATTTACCCCGACGGCACTATCGCCACGAAGGCTGACGAAATTCGCACCATCGAGTCAGGTGCGATTAGTGCAGAATCGTTCGAGATGCTGGAGCCGAAAGTGACGGTCATCGACGCAGATTCAGCGTTCATAACCGGACGCAGCGTCATCAAGAACGGAAAGATCACTCTTCCGAATCAAAAGAAGCCAATTGATATCACCGGGGAGTATCGCTTCTTGGACGTTTATGCAAAACGAGATGGCAAATGGCAGGTGTTAGCTTCACAGGCAGTAAAGATCGATCCGGCAGCAGTTGCCGCAGCTGCAGCGGCAAGTCCGGCCGCCTCGGCGTCGCCATCAGCAGCGGCTGCGTCGCCGTCACCTAAAACGAGCCCAACTCCTTAACAGCCATCTTTTGCCTTTTGTGCCTTTTTGTGGCTTATTTCCAGATTCCGGGGATGGTCGTTGAACATTTTGGGCAACGACCTTCTCTCGTGACGTTCACCTGTCGAATCAAATAGCCAAAGCGTTCCACCAACAACTGATCGCACGACGGACAGTAAGTATTTTCCCAACGTCCCACTCTGCCCGGAAGGTTTCCCGCATAGATGTAGTTCAATCCTGCCTCACGACCAATCTCACACGCTCGGATCAATTGCTCGGCGGTCGTGTTTGAGTTTTCAGTCATGCGGTAGTCCTGGTGAAATGCAGTCACGTGCCACG
The DNA here is from genome assembly GCA_035758935.1 of Pyrinomonadaceae bacterium. Classification (GTDB taxonomy): domain Bacteria; phylum Acidobacteriota; class Blastocatellia; order Pyrinomonadales; family Pyrinomonadaceae; genus PSRF01. The sequence continues at coordinate 2,590 of DASTVU010000486.1, forward strand.
GAATGTCAGGAGAAACTGCTGCAATGAAATCTGCCGCACGACGCAACTCAGCTTCAGAGTCGTTGAAGCCGGGAATCACCAACGTCACAATCTCTTCCCAAAAGCCACGTTCATGGACCATCTTCACGGTGTCGAGAATGTTGTCCACGACTCCCCCAAGCTGCCGATAGTTCTTGTCGCTCATCGACTTCAAATCGATCTTGTAACAATCAGTCCAGGGACGAAGGTAGTCGAGCACTTGCGGCGTCGCGTTGCCGTTGGAAATAAAAGCGGTTTTGAACCCGGCGGGGCGGGCGTGTTTAAAAACGTCGATGGCCCATTCGGCGGTAATCAATGGCTCGTTATAACTGCTGCCAACCATCGAGGCACCGTAGGCTTTTGCCATCGTTACGAGCCGCTCTGGTGATACAACTGTTGGACTCGTCCCGGCAGCATCGTCGCGCAGGGCCTGAGACGTGAGCCAGTTCTGGCAGTAAGCGCAGTGTAGATCGCAACCGAGCATTCCAAACGTCAGAGTGTCGGAACCGGGTATGACGTGGAAGAAAGGTTTTTTCTCGGTTGGATCGCAGGCAAGTGCGGCTACGTAGTTTGTAGGCACGCGCAGATGTCCGCCTTCATTGAATCGAACTTTGCAAATTCCACGCTTGCCTGATTTGATCAAACAGCGATGGCCGCAGGCGTAACACCTCAGCGCGCCGCCATCGAGATGTTCGGTTAATTCCTCCGCACCCTCGGTGGTCATCGAATCGAGGACGGCTGCGAGCGGGGCGGATTGAGCAGTTATTGGCATTACAGTGCTTAGTACTTTGTTTTTTGTACTTTGTTCTTAGTTCTCAGTAGTATGCTAATACCTTAGGTGCACGAAATCCAAAGTACTAAGTACAAAATACAAAGTACCAAGAAACATGATCATCGAAGAAATCACTGTCACCGCGTTTCAGCAACACACTCGCATCGTCGGCTGCGAAGAGACTAAACAAGCGATCTGCATCGATCCGGGAGACGAAGCCGAACGAATTGTTGAGACACTCGAGCGACGCGGACTAACACTTCAGGCGATTACTCTGACGCACGCGCACCTTGACCATGTCGGTGGGGTTGCGGCGCTGAAAAAACTGCAACCAAAAGCAAAAATCTGCCTGCACAAGGGCGACGAGTTTATGTACCAAGCCTTACCGGAACAGCCAGCCTGGATCGGTATCCCGCGTGCCCAGTGGGCAGCGCTCGGGTTTGCTTTTGAGCAGCCACCAGCAATTGATCATTATTGGACTGACGGTGAGAAATATCCTGTCGGCAAGCTCGAATTCGAAGTGCTGCACTGTCCCGGTCATACACCTGGACACGTCGTGATATATGAATCCAAAGAACGCGTTGTGTTCGTTGGTGACGTATTGTTCGCAGGATCGATCGGTAGAACAGATCTACCGGGTGGATCCACTGAACAACTGCTCAGCTCAATCAAAAACAAATTGCTGACGCTAAATGATGACGTGAAAGTTTACTCAGGACATGGACCCGTGACGACGATTGGTGAGGAACGACTAACCAACCCATTTTTGACTCATCGATACTACTGAAAGAACTACTTCAAACGCTTCGACTTCATCTGTTCCCATAATTCCTTCTGATCGTCATCCAACTGACTCGGTAAGGTATCGACAGGAATCTGGTACTGCGCACAAAACTGCCGCCATAAAACAAAACGCAAATCATACTGTCCGGTAGAGTCCGAAACAGAGTTATCGACTTCTGGTGGTTGCTTCTTCCCCGTGCTCATACGTGGGAAGTGTAACAGCAATTAGTTGACCTCGAAAGAGCGCAGATAAATCGGTCCCGTAGGGGCATCAACTCCGCCTTGAGGCTCGACAGTTATCGCGAAAATGGCGGAGTCGAGCGCCTCTTTTGGCATTTGATCTTTTAACACTCCTTTGCCCGCGCCATCCGGTGAGAAGGTCTTTCCGGGCAT
>DASTVU010000487.1:0-5858 GCA_035758935.1 Pyrinomonadaceae bacterium
GGCCAGTGGAAACGGGCATAGTTCGTAGCCAGGAGGCCGAGGATGGCATGTACGGTGGCCTCATCGACCTTTCCTTGTTTGTCAGTGAAGTTTGCGATGCTCTCAATTAGATCGATCGCGTCGTCGAGCATTTCGAGAAAAGCCTCTATAGTCGGATCGGCTGTGTTTTGATAACGAGCGATGCCGCCTAACTTCTCTAATTCTTCCGGCGTCAGATCAACGAGCTTCTTGACGTTGTTCGGATCGAGACCGAGGTCCTCATAGATCGCTTTCACCACACCTTCATCCGAAAGGTGCTCAGCCAACCACGAAAGACTGTGGTGGAGTGCGCCGGCGATTTTTTGCAGGACGGTCATCGTCGTAGCCAAACTAGGACCCCCAAATCCCGCCCACGGAAGTGGGCGGATTCTTCAAGTCCTTTCTAAAAACAACTTCAAAAATCCGGTTCTAATCCCGCTCACGGGAGTGGGCGGATAGTTCAAGTCCGAACTATTCATTGCGAATTTTGGATAAATAGTCAGGACCTGAACTATCCGCCCACTGCCGTGGGCGGGATTCAACGTCCCCACCTTGACCTCTCGCATAGAAAGGATTTGAACTATCCGCCCACTGCCGTGGGCGGGATTTGGGCTCTTGTTAACCATCACTCTTTGGCAAAATCGTCTTCGGGTTTCTTCTCCGAAGGGCTGCTGAGCGGCACCTTATGAAGCGTGAAAAGCGCGGGCTTTTCCAATGTTTCAGCGCCGACGGACGGAAACGCGGTGTAGAGTTCCTGTACGGCTACGGGTGTTTCCCCCTGCAGTTCGAATCGTACGCGGCCGACATTATTGGCAAAAAGAATTTGCCGGGAATTGAGCACCTGTGTCAGTTGCTTAGCGTGACGGACCAGCACTTTCCGGTAAGCGTCGAGATTCGGAGTGATGTCGGTGTTTGTCTCATTCAGCGGATCAATCTTCGTGGGATCGGGCCGCTGGTCGTCGGGTCTTTGATCGCGTAGTGCTTTAGCGCGCCATTGAAAGTCGGGCGGACGATTGATCGTCGTGTTCCGGGGCCAGCCTTCGCCAGGAATGAGAATCGGTTCGTGTCGCAAGCGCGATAACAGCGACGATGCAATCTCAACGTTAGCGGGAAAAGTGAGTGGAGTCGGGTTGCGTACATTCCAACCCAAACGCTCTGTACCGATCTCGGCGCGAATGATCTTCTGCGCGGTTGCGAAGCTACGATCTATAAAACGAATGTACCAGGGCATCGTGTTCTTCATTCCGCTCGAAGTGAATTGTGCAAAGACAGCCGGTTCGGTGTCACCTTTCTTCCAATAACTCATCGATTGACTGGAGCCGTTATGGACGTCGCCTGACAGGATGACTACGCGACGATAGGTTTCGAGACGTTTGAGTAAATTCTCAGTCGCAAACGGATCGAAGGCCCAGGCTTCGATCGCATCGGGATCCGTTCCGGCCATGCCTTTTGTGCCGGCTTGTTTCTCCAGATTGTTGCGAGCGGTGAGATCAAAAATCCGATACACGAGCGGGGCGACAAGCTCGTCGAGCATTGGTGGCCCGATAACCGGCAAAGGCGCGATAAGAACGAGAACCTCCAAACCCGCTTCCAGTGGTCCTGGGGGAATCTGTTCCGCTAACGCTCTCGGTGAGAGGTTTCCGGGTGGTCCAATACGTGAGACAAAACTCCGGCGCGTGCGATTGTCGATGGCGATCAATAAGTGTCTCGAACCTTTGACACTGAAATGCCATTTGACTGGTGGCGTATCGTCCTCGTCCCCTAAATCCAGGCCAAGCAGGAAATCGATTCTGTTCCCGACAGCTTCATCTGGTCCCACAGTATTTGCGGGAAAGAGTTGGGCCGCTTCATCCAACAGTGATTTATTGTCACCGGATTCGAACTTGATCGGATCGTTGCCCCAACCCTGAAACAGGGCATACGAGATCAGACCGTTGCGAACGGTCGTCTTGCCGAGTCGGTTGGTGAGCACGCGATCGCGCCACATCGGATTCAAGTACCAGTCGTCCGTGACTTCATGATCGTCGAAGATCATGTACGTGGGTACATTTGCGAGTGCGCGTCTGACCTTGGGCAAGGCCAGCCAGAGTTGTTTGAAGAGAAGTACTTCCTTCGATGCGCTTTCCGTACGATCGTCGAGTAATTGCTTCTTCTTCTTTTTTTCTTTAGCTTTTGTTTCGTCGAGAGGCTTAGGGATCGTTTCGTTGGGCAGTAGTTGTTGTAGCACTGTACTGGTGAGCTCGCCGAGTTGGACGAAATTGAAGAGCCTCGCCTTTTCCGATTCACCGATGATGTGTGTTCGCAGATCACCAGGCATCCGGCCGAGCCAGTCGAAAGTCAACAATTCACTTTTCAGACTGTCTTCTGTCGGCAACTGGTCGGGCCAACATGCGTTACTCCAGACCAGCAGGTACATCGCACAAAACTCGCCGAGTGAAAACAAGTGACTGGCGCCGTCCTTACTGCTCAGCTTGGCCTCGTTCACCGACAGGGAAAAACGATAGCCGGGAGGAAAATGTATTTCGTCAGCGGGAAATTCTCGATTCAGAGCAGGTAATTGCTCCAGGGGAATGGTCTCCTCCGAAGTATCGCTCTGTGTGCCGATGAGTTTGTGAGCCACCTTCATGATGATCTGGAGAAACGGGGCATCAACGTCGTCGGCGTAAATCTGATCTCCTGAGAGCAGCAACTGGTGCGGGCGTATTTTGGCGTTCGCATGATCCGTTTCGATGAAGTCATCGACCCAGGCAAGTCCATCAGGCACATTCTTGTTAATGCGACGACACGAACCGTGCAGGATGCGCAGATCAGTAAGTTCGGCGGGCGGGAGCGCAAATGACGGGAGGAAACCGTTAGCGTAACCCATCGCAAGATTTGGTTTGCCTTCGATGTTACCTGTCTTTAAGAGACCGAGAGATTTTAGATCGTGAGTGCCGGATGCCGTTGTTAAAGTAACGTTGTACGAATACGTGAGATGCGGCAGCAGGGTGTTTTTGTCTGGAGGTAGCTTGAAGGTGACAACGCCGATGTGAAGTTTATCGCCGATCCGAATTGTCCTGCTCGTCTTCGAGATCGCACCCGGGACTTCCTGGTTTGCTGGTCCACTGAATAACGGCGAACTGCTTGTGTCGCTTACGAGCCCGTTCCAGAGTTTGAGCTCGAGCCCCGCGGATTCACGCAATGCTACCCAAACCGTTACCAGCGTCGGCTCCACACGACGCAAAATTGGTCCAGCAAGCATTACTGGAAACGACATTATTCAGCTCCTCGACGCCAAAACGGAGCCGGTGTCGGGTGACCGGGATCGTCAGTACGCTGTTCGATTGCGAGGACGTAAGCTTTGGGGGAAGCGGCATACTAGCACAGAGTTAGTTTTAGGTGCGCAGAAAGTTTCGTTTATTATTATGGCCCTGATGACACATCTACTCGGAATAGATCTCTCAACAACCGGCGCTAAAGCGTTGCTTATCGATCGTGAAGGAAGCGTGGTCAGTAGTGCCACAACGCCACTGAATCTATCGACGCCATACCCGCTCTGGTCTGAACAAGATCCCCATGAATGGTGGACCGCTGCAGCCAATAGCATCAAACAGGCGCTGGCCGAAGCGAATGTAACCGGTGAGAACATCGCCGCGATCGGTTTGACCGGACAGATGCATGGTCTCGTTTTGCTCGATGAGCAGGGCCAAGTCTTGCGACCGGCAATTCTTTGGAACGATCAAAGATGTGGTGCCGAGTGCGATGAGATTCGCGCGCGGGTCGGGCGCGAAAAGCTGGTCCAGATCACGGGCAACGATGCGCTAACGGGATTCACCGCGCCGAAGATCCTGTGGGTTGAGAAGCATGAACCGGAAGTCTATCGTCGCATTCGTCACATCCTGCTGCCCAAGGACTACATTCGCTACAAACTCACCGGCGTGCTCGCGATGGATAAAGCAGATGGTTCGGGCACGATGCTCTTCGATCTGCGGCAGCGGACGTGGTCATTACCGTTATTGGACACCCTTAACATCTCGGCTGACTGGTTGCCGCCAACGTTCGAAGGTCATGAAACAACCGGCGAAGTCACTCGCGAAGTGGCTGAATTGACAGGGTTGCGTGCGGGCACTCCGGTTGTTGCAGGCGGTGGAGATCAGTCGGCACAGGCGGTCGGTGTTGGCGTCGTTCGCCCGGGATCGATGGCGGTCACGCTCGGCACTTCGGGTGTAGTGTTTGCAGCGACTGAATCAGCATTGATCGAGCCGGCCGGACGACTGCATGCATTCTGTCACGCCGTTCCTGACCGTTGGCACTTGATGGGGGTGATGCTTAGTGCTGCCGGCAGTTTGCAGTGGTATCACGATAAATTTGCGCACGATAAAAGTTTTGCTGAGCTTGTTGACGAAGCATCGCAGATTCCCGCGGGTAGTGAGGGGCTGATATTTTTGCCGTACCTCAGTGGGGAACGCACACCGCATCCGGATCCTTTCGCGCGCGGCGCATGGATTGGACTGACTGCTCGTCATAGTCGACCGCACCTGACTCGTGCAGTCCTCGAAGGCGTGGCGTTTGGTCTCAAAGACATCTTCAACCTGATGAAAGATGTTGGCCTTGGGTCGGTCGATCAAATTCGGTTGTCAGGCGGCGGCGCGAAGAGTTTGCTCTGGCGACAGATTATCGCTGACATCTTCGAAGCCGAAATGGTGACTGTCAACACGACTGAAGGCGCAGCTTACGGTGCTGCATTGCTCGCCGGTGTTGGCGCCGGAGTTTGGCCCGACGTTGACACTGCATGCGCGCAGACCATCTTCGTCAGCGATCGTGTTTCGCCGAATGCGGAGACTTCGAAAACTTATCGAGCAGCGTATCGGGTGTATGAGAGTCTCTATCCGCTGTTGAAACCAACCTTCGCTTCATTATCCACAGATTACGCAGATGACGATCGCAATTGACGGTATTGGGCTTGCGACTGCGCAGGGGAGTGTGGCCGATATTTTGAGATCGGATGCACCTCGAGAGGCGAGTGAGTTGCCGTGGACGCCGAATACGTGGAATGTCTCGCGTGTTTGTTTTCCGGCGAAGGAGATCGACTCGTCGCTTATCGGCACGGCGCGTTGGCAGGCGTTAGCGAAGAAAGCGCTTAGCGATGTTGATAGTTCCCGCAAGACGCCTCTGCTCGTTGCGTCGTGTAATGGCAGCGCCGCGGACGTTTGGGAAGAAGCGTTTGACACGAATGTTTTGCTCGCGGGTACGCCCTGGGCCGATGATCGTTTACCTGTGTTTAGTTCGTCGTGCGCTTCCGGGATTCACGCGTTGTTTGCAGCGCGACAACTGTTGATGTCGGGTGCGGTTGATGAAGTGTTGGTGTTGGCTGTGGATATTTTGGCGCAGTCAAATCATGAGAACTTTGAGAGCTTGCGAGTGTTGGCGGAGAAGCCTTCGGCGCCATGGCAGTCGACGAGTTCGGGATTTGTTCTCGGTGAAGCCGCGGTTGTGCTCAGGCTTGTTCGGGGGAACGATGAGGCGACGTTGTTGCATGGGCCTGAGTTAGGAAGTGATCTTGTCGGGCACGATGGGCTTTCGTGTGTGCTGGGGCAGGTGTCGCCGCAGAATACTGGGCTGATACTGGGGCAGGGGACTGGACCATTTGCGAATGACACTGCCGAGCTCGCTGCGTTTTCTGCGTTTGTGGATAAACGAGTTCCTATTTCGACTCCCCTAACACACTTCGGACACACCCTCGGCGCCTCTGGCTTACTCTCCATCGCCCTCGGTGCCTTGATGCATCAAACCGGCTCAATCCCCACCGCATTGGCGAACCTCGCTAATGAAACAACAGACCACAGGACGTACTGTAGGGG
>DASTVU010000488.1:0-8957 GCA_035758935.1 Pyrinomonadaceae bacterium
GCCGGGAAAGTCTTCCCCGCGAACTCTGTGAGGACGTTTTTGTCCGCAAAGAGATTCAGGCTCGCGCCTTTCTGTTCATAAGCAGCCCAGAAAAGAATCGTGAAGACAAAGAGGATCAGAATGGCGGCGATACGCTTCCAATCACTCGCCGTCAGTGCGGGAGCCGGTTCGCTGTTACCGCCGACTTTGACCGTACTAGGAACCTTGTCTCCTATTCCTGCGAGTGTTCGAGTACTGAGGAGATAAACAATAAGTCCCAGGACCATGCCGACGCCCGCCGCGCCAAACCCCCAATGCCAGCTATTTGCAGGGTCCTGACCAATCGACGCTAGAAAGCCCTTGAACGTCTCACCTTTGGCTAAATATCCGACGGCGAGTGGAGCCAAAAGCGCCCCGATGTTTATTCCCATGTAGAAAATGGAGAACCCGCTGTCGCGTCGCGGATCCTTTTCGCGATAAAGATTACCCACCATTACGCTGATGTTCGGCTTCAGCAGTCCGGTACCGATAGCAATCAGCGCCATTCCCAGGAAAACCAGATTGGTGGAATGAAACACCATCGAGAAGTGGCCGCAGGCGATAATGATCCCGCCGATCAAGACGGCCATTCGGGCGCCGGTGAAATAGTCTGCGATCCATCCGCCAGGCAGAGCGGTCAGGTAAACAGCCATCGTGTACCAGCCATATATCGATGAAGCCTGTTTGACGTCGAAACCTAAGCCACCTTGAGCTGCGGCGGACGTCAAGTACAGAATGAGAATCGAGCGCATGCCGTAATAACTGAAGCGCTCCCAGAGCTCTGTAAAAAAGAGAGGAACAAGTCCGATTGGGTGTCCCAAAAACTCCCGTTTAGATTGATTCATTCGGGCTTCTTCGACTTCGGCGGTTAACGGTTGATCAGTCATGGCGCGGCAATATATCCCGGCGACGTGCTAAGACGCAAAGTTTTATCCACAGATTACGCAGATTACATTAACCAATCTGCGTAATCTGCGGATTAACAACCCTTCGCAAACCCGCCGCATCTATCCTCCACAACGAAAGAACACTCTCCCGATGCAGCACTTCCACCGGCAAGGACTCTTTATGACTAAAACCAAACTGTCGCTGCTATTGTTTTTGAGTGTTTCTCTGCTGCCCTTCAACCTTTACGCCCAGTCGGGACGGAAGGCCGAGCCCAAACCGAAAGCCGAACCGGTAAAGACCGCTGAGGACGGCGGAATTACAGAGTCACGCATCGACCCCAATGGCGAAACGATCGAAGGCGACGTCATTAAGGTCGATACATCTTTGGTGATGGTGCCGGTCACGGTCATGGATCGTAGCGGTCGTTACGTTCCCCTTCTCCGCCGCGAAAACTTTCGCATTCAGGAGAATGGCATCGATCAAAAGATTGCCTACTTTGCCACTACCGATTCGCCGTTCAGCGTCGTCCTATTAATCGACACCAGCGGGTCCACCGAATTCCGGCTCCGCGATATTCAAGACGCCGCGATCAAGTTCGTCGACAAGCTAAAACCGGCAGACAAGGTAATGGTGATGTCGTTTGACGACCGAATAGAGGTCGAGTGCAAGGCGACGACAGATCGCGACGCAATCACAAAAGCCATTCGTAACACTCGCGGGGGCGGGGGCACGCGTCTTTACGACGCCGTTGAAGACATCCTGAAGAAACAACTGAAAACGATCGAAGGTCGAAAAGCGGTGGTGCTCTTCACTGACGGTGTTGATACCACGAGCCGTCGCGCTTCGTATGACAGCACGTTGCGTTTGGCCGAAGAGTCAGACGCACAAATTTATTCAGTTGACTACGACACGTCAGGCAGAGGCAGTGTGATGTCGAATGGAATTCCAATGCCTGGCGGTCGAGGGACGATTTTCGGTCTGCCGATTCCAACTCCGGGAATCCCCGGCACGGCTGGAGGGATGCCTGGAGATTACAAGCGCGCCGTCGCTTATCTGCATGCCCTATCCGACCGGACGGGTGGTCGTTTCTACAGCGGCGACTCGCTATTCGGCATCGACCAGGCCTTTACCTGGATTGCTGAAGAGCTCGGACGCCAGTACAGCCTTGGTTATTACCCGTCTGTTGCAGGCAAGGATGGTGAACGACGACTGATTAAAGTGAAAATGACTGAGGCGAATCTGGTGGTGAAGTCTCGTGACAGTTACATCTATTCAGACAAAGGCAAGAAGTTCGCACAGACTACACGGCTCGATCAGTAAACGATCCGTGTAGCTGTGGTTTAATTACTGTAGTAGAATTTGCCCTGCATTTCCCAGTTGCCGAGATTGAAACGTCGTTGCGCTCCGCAACTCAAACATTTCCGATAAGCGCGTCCCCCACGCGAAAATGGCCGGCTCAATTCCGCATGCCAGCAACCAAATACGCGGGCCACTAAATCACTAATTTTGCCAGTTATCACTTGCATGATGATTACCTCTTGAATCTTCCGAGCTATCCTTCAACCCTTAACGCGCAATGCGGAACGGAATTGGGTCATTCGGCGCTACCGCAGGGGGTGAGGTTCGTCTTATACTAATGGGCTTTAAGTCTTGGAACACGGAGAGTTAACGATTGAGTGAGCACCCCGCAGAGAACGTAACTCGACTACTGATTGAGCTCTCCAACGGCGATCGGGACGCGGTTGATCTTTTACTACCCGTCATCTACGATGAACTCCGGAAGCTGGCGGCGAATTATCTGCGGCGTGAACGAGTCGATCACACGCTACAGCCGACCGCGCTGGTACATGAGGCTTACATGCGTCTCATCGATCAGTCGCGGGTGAATTGGCAGAACCGCGCTCATTTTTTTGGGGTTGCTGCACAAATTATGCGTCGTCTGCTCGTGGATCATGCGCGCAAGCACAATGCGGAAAAGCGTGGCCAGGATTTTCAAAAACTCTCTCTGGATGAAAACATCGATCGAGCGGTCGAACGAAGCGCGGAGCTGATTGCTCTGGACGACGCGCTCAAGACCCTGGCAGCGTTGGATGCACAGAAAGCGCGGATGGTCGAGTTGCGCTACTTCGGCGGCCTCTCCATTGAAGAGACAGCAGACGTTCTGGGCGTCACTCCCACGACAATCAAACGTCATTGGCGGTTTGCAAAAGCCTGGCTTTATGGGGAAATGCAAAGAAATAATTAATGCACTCGGTAAATCCAATCCAGCAATAGCAACTAAGAATTATCTCTGTGCAATCCATCCACAGATTTCAAAGACTACTTCTGTGTAATCTGTGGATGGATTGCACAGAGAAGAAATAATGACCCCTGAACGCTGGCGACAAGTTGAAGAGATCTTTCAGTCGGCCCTCGATCTTTCACCTGACGATCGAAGGCGCTACGTGTCCGACGTGTGTAAAGAGGACACCGATCTCAGACGTGACGTCGAGTCGTTGCTTTCACAGTACGACAGCGCCGGCGAACTGCTCGACGAGCCGGTCTATGGCAACACTGAGCTAAGCGTGCTCGAGTCGTTTGTGGAAGAAAAGGATCCGATGATCGGGCGCCGTCTCGGCTCTTACCGGATCGAAAAAGAGATTGGCCGCGGTGGCATGGGTGCAGTCTATGAAGCATCACGCGCCGACAACGAGTTCAACAAGAGAGCCGCAATCAAACTCGTCAAACGCGGGATGGATACAGACTTCATCCTGCGTCGCTTTCGTAAAGAAAGACAGATTCTTGCCGCACTGGACCATCCACACATCGCCGGACTTCTCGATGGCGGCACCACAGAAGACGGCCTGCCCTACTTCGTCATGGAGTTTATCGAAGGGCAGCCACTCTACAGCTACTGCGACAGCAACAATCTGAACGTTAACGACCGTTTGAAACTGTTTCGCGCGATCTGTGATGCAGTCCACTACGCGCACCAAAAGCAGGTGGTCCATCGCGACATCAAGCCTTCGAACGTTCTCGTAACTTCCGAGGGTATACCGAAACTACTCGACTTCGGTATCGCCAAGTTACTCAATCCGCAACTCGCCGGCGACATCACTCACGATCCAACCGCCACTGCGATGCGTTTGATGACGCCGGAATACGCTTCACCGGAACAAGTCCAGGGTGCACCAACAACGCCAACCACCGACGTGTATTCACTCGGTGTGCTGCTCTACGAATTGTTGACGGGACACAGACCATATCGCCTGCTAAATCGAGCGCCACACGAGATCGCACGTGTCATCTGCGAGGAATCACCAGCGCCACCAAGCATCATCATCACTCGCGCTGAAGATCTGTTGCCCAGTCTCTTCACCGGCGACGAGAACACCACGCTCCAACGTCTTTATGCGACCCGCGGCGGTACTCTCGAATCGCTGCGTCGCGCACTTACCGGTGATCTCGACAACATCGTGATGCAGGCTTTGCGCAAGGAGCCGGAGTGGAGATATCAGACCGCCGCCGATTTGCGCGACGACATCACACGCTATCTCGAAGGCCGCCCGATTTCCGACTTACCGGATCCACCGCACGCGAGTATGGTGCTACGGCCCGACTCCAATCAGGAGAACTCGCTGGCTGTTTTGCCGATGAAGATTCTTGACATCAACCAGCCTGAAACTACTCCCGATTACCTCGGAACAGGTTTGGCCGATGCTCTCATCACGCGACTCAGTGCGATTCGGAGTTTCGCAGTCCGACCGACTAGCAGTGTGCTGCGTTACGGAACTGAGTCCGATCCGCTGCGCGCGGGACGTGAACTCGGCGTCACGTTTGTATTAGACGGCAGGATCAGACGCACTGCGGAACGTATTCGCGTGACGATTCAGTTGCTCAACGTACGCGAGGAAACAACGGCGTGGGCCGGACAGTTTGACGAACAATTTACTGATGTTCTCAATCTCGAAGACGTCATCACTTCGCACGTTGCCGAAGCGATCGTGCCGCACCTGACTGTTGATGAACGCCTGCGACTCGCTAAACGAGGCACCGACAATCCGCAGGCGCACGAAGCTTATCTGCGCGGACGTTTCTACTGGAACACGTTTACTGAAGACGGCTTTGCACGAGCGATTGTTTGCTACCAGCAGGCGATCGCGCTCGATCCGAAGTACGCACTCGCGTATGCGGGAGTGGCGAACTATCACAACTGGCTTGGTGTGTTCAGTGTAATGCCGTTTGCAGAGTGTGCAGCAGCGGCTTATGAAGCGGCGTCGACTGCGGTTGAGCTCGACCCAAATCTCGCTGAAGGTCATGTTGCTCTCGGCCAGGCCATTCTTACTCGTGACTTCGCATGGGGTGGCGCCGAACATCATCTCGTTCGCGCGATTGAGCTCGATCCGAACTATGCGCCGGCACGCGTCTGGTATTCGCTTCAGCTCGCGATGGAAGGTCGCTTCAGTGAGTCGTTGCGCGAAGCGCACACCGGCAGAGATCTCGATCCGATGGCGATCATCTCCCGGTTTGCTGTGCTCTGGTGTTCGTATCACTCGCGTCGTTTTGAAGAGGCCTACCGTTTTGCGACTGCCACTCTCGAGAATGAGCCGCGCAACCTGATGATGCTTTACGGCACGAGCTTCGTCTTGAGTCGGCTGGGACGGCATAAAGAAGCGATCGAGGCGGCAAAACAGTGCGTTGAGCTGATGGGTAAGGCTTCACACACGCTCGGAAGACTAGCCAGTTCCCACGCAGCCGCTGGAGACCTCGAGACAGCGCAGGTCGTACTTGACGATCTGCACAAGCTTGCCGAGCGACGATATGTGTCGCCGTATCACCTGGCACTCGTCAACAGTCAGCTTGATCGACCCGAAGAAGCGCTCGACCTGCTCGAGAAGGCGTTTGAAACCGGCGACGCAAAAGTACTCTGGATGGGAGTCGATCCGGAACTGGATCCGCTTCACGGACATCCACGCTACAACGATCTGCTGCGGAAGTTGGACCATCGTCTCGCTGCGCTTCCCGCTATTGCAGGTCAGTTGCGTGCAGATCAGGAGTCGATTGCGGTGTTGCCATTCCGCGTTCTTGGACCACCCGGAGAAAACACCGGCGACGAGTATCTTGGCATTGGATTAACGGACGCGCTGATTACTCGTCTCAGCAATGTGCGACGTCTGGTGGTGCGTCCAACCAGCAGTGTGTTGCGCTATCACGGCGCCGCGATTGAACCACTGCTCGCGGGTCGCGATCTCGGTATTGATTATGTCGTCGATGGCAGTCTCAGGCGTGTCGGCAATCGCATTCGTGTGACGGCGCAACTGCTCAGTGTCAATGAAGGAGTAACACGCTGGGCCGAGCAGTTCGACGAAGAGTCGACAGACGTTCTTCAAATCGAGGATTCGATTTCCGAGAAGGTCGCGTCGGCCTTGTTGCCGCAGCTCACGGGCGATGAAAAGCGGCAGTTATCGAAACGTGGCACTGACAGTTCTGAAGCTTTCGAAGCATATCTGCGCGGACGTTATTACTGGAGTTCTTACACCGAAGTCGGCCTCGCAAAGGCACTTGAGTCGTACAAGAAAGCGATCAGTCTCGATCCCGACTATGCGCTCGCCTACACGGGCATCGCCGACTATTACAACTGGCTCGGCGTTTTCGGTATTCGACCGTTTGCCGAAACTTCAGCGGCCGCTAAACAAAACGCGGCCAAAGCCGTCGAACTTGATGCAACTTCCGCGGAAGCATACAGCGCGCTCGGCTTCGCCACTGTTTGCCATGACTTCGACTGGGCCGTCGCCGAAGGCCAGCATCGTCGTTCAATAGAGATCAATCCAAACTACGCAACCGGTCATCACTGGTACGCCTTTCATCTCATGATGGAAGGACGCTTCAACGAAGGCCTCGAGCAGATGCTGCTCGCACGCGAGCTCGATCCGCTTTCTCCCAGTGTGCTCCAGGCACTCGGCTGGTGTTACTACCACGCACGCCGGTTTGACGAAGCGATCACTACTTACAGAAACATGCTCGATGCAGTGCCGGAGTTTCCTTATGGACTGGTTACTCTTTCATGGATTCTCAGGCACACCGGCGATTTTGATGAATCCGTCTCATCGGCAGAAAAGGCTTTGGAACTTTCAGGTGGCGGTACGTTCTATGTCGCTGTACTGGGCCAGGCCTACGCGGCCGCAGGAAGACAAGCGGATGCGCGAAAGGTGTTGGACCGTTTGGCCCAACTTGCCGTGCACGGTTACGTCTCGCCCTATCATCTTTCGCTGATTCATCTGCACCTCGGTGAACGCGAGCGCGCTCTTGAACTGGTTCTGGATGCTTACGCTCTCAAAGACGCATGGGTCGTGTGGTTGGGTGTTGAACCGCAGTTTGATCCGTTGCGAGGCGAGCCGGCGTTCGAAAGCATTCTGCGAGCGCTACGCCATCCTGCGATGCAGCGCAAGATGCCAAAGACGGCAGTGGCTGCCGCCTCAAAGAGAAAGCGAAAAGGCGATCGGATTGCGCCCATCACAAGGCAGATACTTATACCGGCGCCTGAAACTCAGACTGGTGAAAACGAGGAAGCGCGACAGCTTTACACTGCCGGCCGTTACTACTCGACACGCCGAACCGCCGACGGGCTGCGACAGGCTATCGAACGTCTCGAACGTGCCGTTGAGCTCGATCCTGAATTTGCGATTGCGCACGCAGAGCTCGCCGACTGTTATGCGCTCCTGAACTGGTATGTCGAACCACCACCGGCGGAAGCATGGGAACGCGCAAAAGAATCAGCGCGGCGAGCAGTCGAGGCTGATCCGAATTTACCTGAAGGTCACGCATCGCTAGGGTTTGTCAAACTTCATTACGATCGCGATTGGGTCGATGCTGAACGCGAGTTGCGAAAAGCGATTCAACTTAAACCAAGCAACCAGGTGGCCCATCGCTGGTACGCATACAGTTTGTCGGCCATGGGCCGGCACGATGAGGCTTATGCGGAGATCGAACGCGCGCGTCAGATCTCGCCGCAGTCAGCGGTGATCGCAACGGCTGTCTCCAATGTGTTGTTTCTGGCCGGCAAGTTTGATGAAGCAGTGGCCCAATGCAAGAAATCGCTGGAACTGGATCCGGGTTCGGTGGCCGCACACACCATCCTTCGTTGGGCCTACGAGCTCAAGGGAATGCACAACGAAGCGATGGCGGCGTTTGAGCAGGAGCGAAGTTTCGCCGGCGACACGCCGACCACACACGCCAAGCGCGCACACGTACTTGCCGCAATCGGTAAACGCGAGGAAGCGCAGACGATTCTGAACGAGATCATTTCCAAGCGTCATCAGAATTGGGTGACGGCCTACGAGATCGCGATTATCTACACGTGGCTGGGCGACTTCGACAACGCGTTTCGCTGGCTCGCCCAGGCGGAACGCGAACACGCTGTCGGCTTCACGTTTGTGCGTGTCGATCCACATCTTGCTAAACTTCGTACTGATCCACGTTTTGCTGATCTAATGAGAGAGACTGAGAAGACGATGCCTTAGAATCTTTGTACTTTGTTCTTTGAACTTTGTACTTTGTAGATCCAACAAAGCGCAAAGCTCTAAGTACAAAGAACAAGAAACAAAACAGTTACTATGACAAGAAACCGCGAGCAATTAGACTCCTGGGTTCGTGAAGTTGTTGCGTGGCACTTTGATCCGGAGACGGGTTGTCCTTTCTGGCTGGATTTCGCAAAGAACCTTGACTGGGATCCGCGCAAAGAGATTCAAACCTACGACGACCTTTCGCGTTTTGGGTTCTTTCAGGATGAGTGGTTGCGTGGTGGTCCAGTTCGTCGCTGGGTGCCAAAGGGTTTTGCGAACCGGCCAGTCTATACGTTCGAAACCGGTGGCAGCACGGGCGTGCCGAAGTCGCGCGTCAACATCGACGACTTTCGTATCGATTACGAAGCGTTCAGCGACACGTTGCCGGACGAATTCTTTCCGCGCAACACCGATTGGCTGTCGCTTGGACCAACCGGCCCGCGTCGTCTGCGTCTTGCCGTTGAACATCTGGCCCAGCATCGCGGCGGAATATGTTTCATGGTGGACCTC
>DASTVU010000489.1:0-19413 GCA_035758935.1 Pyrinomonadaceae bacterium
CAAACCGTTTGTTTGGGTATTTACGCAGGCCAACTCGCATGAGGGCTGTGGGGATTTCGGGGTTCGACATGAACCAGCGCCAGATGGAGGCGGTGCGCATGTTTTCGGCGCTCAGGAGGATGATGCCGGCGTTGATGCCGATTACATCGGTATCGATCCAGCCCGTCTTGGGGTTGAAGGCGTCGACGAAGCCGTACTTGCCGTAGATCTTTTCGCCGTACTTGTCGTGCATGGTTTGCAAAGCTCGGGTGGCGAGTTCGGGTGTGAACATTAGAGAGCCGCCGGGGGCGGAAGGGACGAGTGTGCCGTCGATGTCCGGGTCGCGTGGTGGACCACCCCAGGCGAGGTAGCCTTTCGCACTGTCGGATGCGGTGATGCCCCACATGTCTGGTCCAAAGGCGGGAAAGTCGTGCCTGAGGTTTATGCAGAAGGCGCGATGGGCCAGTGTTGCAGAGACAGAGTTTTGAAAATAGTTGATGCGGTCGCCCTTCGTTTCGCGCCGGTTGCGAAAGTCGACCCAGGCATGGGAGTACTGATGCATAAACAAAGGCACGCCGATGGATGTGAAATAGCTGTGACCTTCGTAGCGATAACGATCGCGCCAAAACGCATACCACGATTCTGGCGAGATCGGGTAAGTCGGCGAGCCGATTGCGAGCAGGTAAAGGATCAGGTTTTCACTGTATGTGTCCCAACGCGCGCGGAGGAATCCTGACTCAGGCTTCCAGCCATGCGACAAGAGACGTGGGTGACCATTGAGCATCCAGCGGAAGTCGACACGCTGGTAGATCCTGCTTGCCAGTCGGACGATTTCCGCATCGTCACGAAAACACTGTCGTACGGTGAGAACACCACCCAGCAGCAGGGCGGTATCGATCGAAGAAACCTCGCTATTCCATCGTCGCTCACCAGTCTTTGCGTCGAGCCAGTGATAAAACCAGCCACGCTGTTGATAGGCGCGGGTATCGAAGAAGCGCAGTGTGTTGCGTGTGCGTTCTCGTGCCTGGGATTTGTTGATCCAGTTTCGATCTTCGGCTATGCAGAGCGACGTCAGACCAAACCCGGTGGCCGCAATACTGGCGACGTCTTGATGGCTCGCGTCCAGCGGTTTGCCGTCCATACGTGCGCGATCAGGCACGAGTCCCGTATTTGGATCAGCCTGTTCCCAGAAGTATTGAAACGAGCGACGCTGAAGATCATCGAGGAACTGCGCCTCAACACTTGCACAAGCCAGGAGCAGCCACAAAAAAGCGCATAAAGCACAAAAAAAGTTTTTTGTGACTCTGGTGCCTTCTTTGGGCTTAGAGATCATTTATTAGTTTGGGGTTACTTCGAATTTTGCTTCGAGGACGTCGACAGAATTCGCGCCAACCATTACGCGGAACTCGCCGGGTTCGACGACGTAGCGCATTTCGCGATTCCAGAACCCAAGATGTTCGGGGCCTAAGACAAATTCGACCTTTCGCTTTTCACCGGGTTGCAACGAGATACGTTGAAAGCCTTTCAACTCTTTGACCGGTCTCGTCATCGACGCAACAGGATCACGGATGTAGAGTTGGACCACTTCATCACCTGCACGACGCCCGCTATTCTCAACGTCGACTGTCACAGTTACTTTTCCAGTTGCCTTGATCCGCGGCAGACTGAGTTGCAGATTTGAGAGCTTGAACGTGGTGTAGCTCAGACCGTAACCAAAAGGAAAGAGTGGCGTCCAGGGCCAGTCATAGTATTTCGATGTATACCGGTTCTCAGCTTCAGGTGGTCGACCTGTGTTCATGTGGTTGTAGTAGATCGGAACCTGACCCACGGTGCGAGGGAATGTCACTGGCAGCTTCGCTCCTGGATTAACGTCGCCGAATAAAATATCAGCGATGGCATTCCCCGCCTCACTGCCACCCATCCATGATTCGAGAATTGCAGGAGCATTGTTCACGATCCATCCGATCGAAAGCGGACGGCCATTAACCAATACAACAATCGTCGGCTTTCCCGTGGCGTGAATTGCCTGGACCAGTTCCATCTGACGTCCGGGAAGATCGAGTGAAGCGCGCGAAGCGGCTTCGCCGACCATATCGTGCGTCTCTCCGACGAAGAGGAGGGCGACATCTGCCTGCTTTGCGATATTTACCGCTTCTTGAAAACCTGCAGTCGAATCGTCTTTGACGTCACAGCCTTTCGCGTAAAGAACCATCGTCTGCGGTGAGACCTTTGCCTTGACTCCGGCGAGCGGTGTGACGGTGTTTTCTTCCTTCCCGTCACCGGCCCACCAGCCGAGCGGTGCGCGCCTGTCGTCTGCGAGTGGTCCAATAACGGCGACTGATCTGATGTTCTTATTCAACGGCAAAGTCTCACGCTCATTCTTCAGCAGGACCATCGAACGGCCCGCGATCTCACGGGCGAGACGAATACTCTCCGGACGCAGCAATGCGTTCGGCTCACGCGCTTCGTCGGTGTAGGGACGATCAAAGAGCCCGAGACGAAACTTGATTCGCAGAATTCTTCGCACTGCCTCGTCGATCGTTGCTTGTGTAGTCTTGTTCTGCTTCAGAAGTTGTGGGCCGAACTGGTTATAGCTGCGACTCACCATCTCCATATCGACACCCGCATTAAGCGCGAGCGCCGCTGCCTGTTCTTCGTTTCCGGCCACGCCGTGATTGATGAGCTCTTTGACGGACGTATAATCGCTGACAACAAACCCATCGAACTTCCATTCCTGTCGCAAAACCTTTGTCAACGCAAACGCATTCGCAGACGCTGGTACACCGTTGATGGCGTTGAATGAGCTCATCAGCGTGCCCACACCTGCATCAACTGCGGCTTTGAACGGCGGAAAATAGATTTCGCGCAGCGTGTTTTCAGAAAGATCGGTGGTGTTGTAGTCGCGACCTCCTTCTGCATCGCCGTAAGCGACCCAGTGTTTCGCACAGGCGAGTACTTTGTCCGGCGCGCCGTAGTCCTCACCCTGAAACCCACGCACGCGCGCTCGCGCAAATGCTGCACCGAGAAACGGATCTTCACCTGCACCTTCCGTGATTCGTCCCCAACGCGGATCGCGTGCGATATCGACCATCGGAGCAAATGTCCAACGCAAGCCAACGTTATTTGCTTCCTGCGCTGCAACGGCAGCAGAGCGCTCGGCCAACGCGGGATCCCAACTACTCGCTTCACCAAGCGGAATCGGAAAGATTGTGCGATAGCCATGAATGACGTCGAAGCCAAAGAGAACCGGAATCTTCAATCGCGACTCATTCATCGCGACTCGCTGCACCTGGTTGGTGCGCTGCGCGCCACGAACGTTGAGCGTCGAACCGAGCAGCCCCTTGCGAATCAGGTCAAGATGTTCCGGACGAAAGTTGCCCGCGCCTTCGCCGTCGAGTTGTTGAAGCTGGCCGAGTTTTTCTTCGAGAGTCATCCGCGCAAGCAAGGCGCTGACTCGCTGCTCGACGTCTTGCGGCCGTTGACTGTGTGAAGTTGGTAGAAGAAAACAACTAACCAGAACCAGCAGTAGAAGTGTGAATTTGAATGTTCTTGAAGTCATCTAAGAGTTGTTTCCCGCAAAGGCGCAAAGGTGCAAAGTAAGAAGTTAGTTCAAACTTTGCAGCCTTCGCGCCTTTGCGTGAGAACCGTTTTAGAAATTGAACCGCGCCTGGAATTCTACAACACGCCCCGCCAGAGCGTTGCGCGCCCGCCCGAAGTCCGGGCTATCCACGTTCGGCGCAAAGAAGCCAAACGGCGCGAGATTCAAATTGTTAAAGATGTTGAAGAAGTTTGCTTTAACTTCGAGATACGATGCTTCACCGAGAATCGCAGGCAAACCGGTTCGCTTGCCGAGACTCATATCTACCGCAAAGTATTTTGGACCACGGAACGAATTGCGGCCGATGCCGGGCAATAGTAACCCGTTTGGATTATTCGGATCGAAGTAGAGAAGTCCGCCACCCGGGAAGTTTCCCCCCGGCCTGATGAACGCGTCATTGCTGGTGTCGTCAAGTGCGCCGCCAAAATATCTCGGCGGACGAGACGGACAGACGAAGTTATTGGAATTTGCCGAACGCACGCACTGTCCCGTGTGCGGAGTCCACGGAAAACCGGTGTGTGCCGTCAGGATGCCATCAAGCTGCCAGCCCCCCAGCGCTTTACCGACAAAGTCACGTCGATTCCTGAAGAGCGGCAAGTCCCACAGGCCCGAAATATTCAGATTGTGTCTCACGTCAAAATCTGACGGACCACGCTCCTGACTCAGATCCTGTGGAAACGTCTGATTCGTTTCCGCACCTGGACCTTCGTTTGACAGAGTGTCGATACTCTTGGCCCAACGATAGACAGCGTCAAACTGAAAACCGCGAGCGAAGCGGCGTGTCAATCGTGCATTCAGCGCGTTGTAGTTTGAGTTCACGTCAGGCGTCGGAATGAATACTGCGAAGGCGAAGAAGTTAGGCGGAATCACCGGTTGCACTAAGTTTTGATTCACAAGACGAATCAACTTATGAGCGGAGCTGCCCTGATAACCGACGGTGCCGACGAGGCTGAACGGCAGCTTGTACTGAAAATCCAAAGAATAAGCGTAGACGTAAGCCGTCGGAACGTCAGGAAGCGTGCCGTAGATTTCAACGCTTCGATTTAGAGGAGTGCCGGTTGTTGGATCGATCCCCACCGCGAGTGCTGGGTTTGCCGGGTAGCTAAAAGGCGAACTGCTGCTGCCCAACGTGTAGAGAATCTGTCCGTCGGCGAATGGAGAACCAAAGCCGTCAAGTGGTTGGCCGGCAGTGCCGCAGCAAATCGCATAACGAGCGAAAAACGGTGGATTGCCGCGTGTGTTGGAGAAAACTACTTCCGGGGTGCGGTTGTAGTAGATTCCGGCTCCGCCCCGAATAACGAGTTTCTCTTCGAGGTTGTAGTACTTCGGGCTGTAAGCAAATCCGAAACGTGGCGCAAAGTTGTTCTTGTCCGCATTGTAAAGTTGACTAGTCGGTTCGACTCTTGAACCTGTCAAACCACCGTTTGGTCCAAAAACAAAATTCGCAACCTTATTGTCCTGTTCTTTCAAAACGCCGAAGTATTCATAGCGAAGACCGAGAGTCAGCGTGAGGTTTGGTCGCGCTTTCCAATCGTCCCCAACGAAGAAACCGTAGCTGTTTGAGCGGAAGTGACGCTGTGCGTCTGCCGGCCCGCCTGTCACGGGATCGGCATTGATCTGATAGAAGAGGGGCGTATCGTTGGCAAAGTTAAAGAGACTTGCGAACGTGTATAACGGACGGGAAGCGCCGTTAAGGTTGTTGTCGTTGAACTCACGCCGAAACTCACCACCGAATTTAAAACCGTGATTTCCGCGCACATTGCTGACAACGTCGCGAAACTCCATTGTCTTCTCAGAGAACACGCCTGGCGTTGTTTCGGCCTGGTTGGCGCCAAAGCGAATGCGGCCATCGCGCAACAGACTCTCAATTTCAACGCGGGGAATGCCGAAATTGGTTTTATTGGACGACTCGACTTCGTTGAAAGCAAATTTGGTTAAATTAAATCGGACTTCATTCAGCAGCGTCGAAGAAAACGTGCGATTGTAGAGCACTGTGAAGGCCGTGTTATGTGGTTGGGTGGTAATGTCGCCTTGCGGCCGGGCTCCGTTCCCCGCGTCACTACCAACGAAGAACCCGCGCGTGAGATACGTACTGAACGTCAACTGATTGAGCGAGTTTGGTGAAACGTCGAAACGTGCATTGTATTGCTTCGGTTTGTTGGTTGTAGGCCCGGCGATGATCACCTTCTGAATGTCGGGTATTCCATCGAGGCCGCCTCCCCCCAGGTTTGAAAACGGCTGGTATTGACCCAGCGAACCACTAATCGATCCGATATCGAGTCCGCCACCAACTACCTGACACGGAATGCCACCATTAAGATCGGTGCACAAAGGCGTTAGCACGGCGCTTATGCGCGGTTGAATACCGTCGCTGGCTAATATCCTGGCACTGACTCCTCCGGGCCGTGCATTGATGACGGCTTGCCGGAACTGCGGTGTCTCGACGTAAGTAGTCGTCGGCGTGGTTGAGTTCTCACGCAGTGCTTCGTAAGACAAAAAGAAGAACGCGCGATCGCGGAGATTGTAAGTCGCCGGACCTGGACCTTCACCGAACCGCGGCAGAATGAGTGGTCCACCGAGACTGCCACCAAACTGCCGGAAGAAGCGCTCGACACGTTCTGTTCGGCCACGACCAAAGTCGTTTGGATACTTATTAAAAGCATTGAGTTTCGGACTGTCGTACTTGAGGAAGGCGCTGCCATGAAAATCGTTAGTCCCATTCTGTGAGACAACTTTGATTTGTGCGCCGGAATTTCGACCGTCTTCTGCTGAATAGGTTGACGAAGAAATCTGAATTTCCTTTACCGATTCCTGGTTGGGTGTTACGACAGCGGCGCCGCCGTGACTGAGACTGTTGACGCTCACGCCGTCGATCTGAAAATTATTCGCGGAGACGCGTTGGCCGTTAGCGCTGATTTGCGGCTGGTTCTCCGCCTGGAAGATCGAATTACTCGAACCTCCGGGTCCGGGAGAATTCGGAAGCGCCTGAGAATTTCCGTTGGCGCCTCGCGACGAGTCGCCAAAGATACCCGGAGTCAGCCGGATTAACTCATATGGATCACGGCCGGCCTGCGGTAATCGCTTCACCTCGGTGGTCGTGATTCCTTTCGCGACGTTTGCGTTCTCAGTTTGCAGCTCGACAGTAGTCTCGTCGCTAACGATTACCGTGGCTGTGATCTCACCGATCTCGAGGATCACATCCATACCCTGAACGACCTCCGCGCTCACACTTAGATTTTGCGTGATACTCTTCTTGTAACCAGTCTTCTCAACTGTTAACTCGTATTTTCCCGGGGCCAGGCCAGTGATGCGATAGTAGCCCTCCTGATTGGATGTAGCTTCCTGAGTCTTACCGGTTTCGGTATCTTTCAGAACGACCTTCGCGTCGGGTACAAGGGCACCGGCGGAATCCGAGATCGTGCCCTGGACGCCCGCCCTGAATTGAGCGTGAGCTGCGATCATTGCGCACAAAATAAAAATCCCGCACAAAAGGGTGC
The DNA here is from genome assembly GCA_035758935.1 of Pyrinomonadaceae bacterium. Classification (GTDB taxonomy): domain Bacteria; phylum Acidobacteriota; class Blastocatellia; order Pyrinomonadales; family Pyrinomonadaceae; genus PSRF01. Next base: position 7,075 of record DASTVU010000489.1, read on the forward strand.
GGCCGAGACTGGAGATAGTTCGCGACATGAAAGGCCCCCTCCCAGAGGCCAAAAAATTTCCGTGCAAGCTTTCGCAAAGAGTCGGGGGAATGGTATATCGGGGGGAGACAGTAAAGCTGAACCTGGACCATGCGAACAGTACAACGGCAGAGCCGTTTTGTTTGTGCTCACCCTTTCACAAAAGTATTCTTTTTGTTGCGAGGATTTGACGGCGCGTTGACACTTCCGAAGAATCGACGTTTTTATGGAGAAAAGTTCAAACTGGGTTCAGGCTCCGGGCTCACCGTCGCTACAGGCGGGAGAGGTCCACGTGTGGCAAATTTGCCTCGAGCAGCGTGGAGATATGTTGGATCGGTTTCGACGATCCCTCGAATCGGGAGAACTTGATCGGGCCGGGCGATTTCGTTTTGAACGACTCCAGCGACATTTCCTCGTGAGTCGTGGGTTTTTGCGTCACGTCCTCGGGCAATACCTGGAAGTAAAACCGTCGGAGTTGAGGTTCACGTACAACGATTATGGAAAACCCTCGTTGGCAGGCGAGGACAGATTGCAGTTCAACATGTCGCATTCGCATGAGATAGGTCTGGTGGCAGTGACGCGTGATGTGGCGCTGGGAGTTGATGTCGAGCATATTCGCGCTGACTTTGCGAGTGAGGATATTGCTACACGTTTTTTTTCGCGGCTTGAAGTTGAGACGTTCAGTTCATTGCCGAAGGAAGAGCGAGTGGCGGCGTTCTTTCGCTGCTGGTCGCGGAAAGAAGCGTACATCAAAGCGATTGGCAAAGGGTTGTCGCAGCCGCTCGACGGATTTGATGTGACGCTCGCGCCCGCAGATCCGGCGGCGTTGTTGCGGGCCAGTAAAGAAGATATGTTGCAGTGGTCTTTAAGTGACATTGACGTTGGCTCCGATTACGCTTCAGCGCTCGCGGTCGAGGGTAACCCTTCACAGATCTGTTGCTGGAGGTATGTTGGACAGGATTGACAAGATGGAACAGAATTTAGGAAATGAATCACATGCCAACCCACGCATCGCATACGACAACATCGGCTTCGACTGCCGTCGATCCGGTCTGTGGTATGAAGGTGGATCCCGATCACGCTGCCGGTTCTTTCGAGTACCAAGGTAAGACTTACTACTTTTGCAGCACACATTGCTTACACCGGTTCCGCGAAAATCCCGAAAGCTTCCTGAACCCAGCTCCGCAACAACCGATCGGAATTACGCGACAGCCCAAACCGGTTGCACGTGATCAGAAGTACACATGTCCGATGCATCCGGAGATCGTCCGCGATGGTCCAGGCAGTTGCCCGATCTGTGGCATGGCGCTCGAGCCTGTCACAGTGTCTCTCGAGCAGGAAGAGAATCCTGAGCTGATTGACATGACCCGGCGGTTTTGGATCTCGGTGGTCCTGACGATTCCCGTTTTTGCACTGGGGATGAGTGACCTGATTCCGGGACAGCCGCTGCAGAAATTAGTATCGATGCGGACTCTGCAATGGGTGCAATTGATACTCGCTACGCCAGTGGTTTTGTGGTGTGGTTGGCCGTTCTTTGTGCGGGCATGGGAATCGGTCGTGAATCGCAGCCTCAATATGTTCACGCTGATTGGGCTCGGCGTTGCGGTTGGTTACCTGTTCAGTGTGATTGCTGTGGTCATGCCTGGAGTGTTTCCACATTCGTTTCGTCATGCTGACGGAAATGTGCCGGTCTATTTTGAAGCCGCTGCGGTGATCGTCACGCTCGTCCTGTTGGGCCAGGTCCTCGAACTGCGTGCGCGCAGTCAAACCGGCAACGCGATTAGGGAACTGCTCGGACTGGCGCCAAAGACTGCACGGCGCATCTCCGAAACCGGGCAGGATGAGGATGTTCCACTGGACCAGGTGCGAGTTGGTGATCGTTTGCGTGTTCGTCCGGGTGAGAGAGTTCCGGTTGATGGCGTAGTGCTCGAAGGTTCGAGTGCGGTCGATGAATCGATGATCACTGGCGAACCGATTCCAGTGGAAAAGGGAACGGGCGATCGGGTTGTCGGTGCGACAATTAACAACACCGGCTCGTTTGTGATGCGTGCCGAGCGCGTCGGTTCTGAAACGCTGCTGGCGCAAATTGTTCAAATGGTGGCTGAGGCGCAGAGGAGTCGCGCTCCAATACAGAGATTGGCTGATGTTGTTTCAGGTTACTTCGTGCCCGCCGTTGTAGTAATCGCCGTAGTCACTTTTATTGTCTGGAGTATCTGGGGACCGGAACCGAGGATGGCCTACGGACTTGTGAATGCCGTTGCGGTTCTGATCATTGCCTGTCCGTGTGCATTGGGGCTTGCAACGCCAATGTCGATCATGGTTGCAACCGGAAAGGCCGCACAGAACGGTGTGCTGTTCAGAAACGCCGAAGCGATCGAGGTCATGCGGAAGGTCGACACGCTCGTGGTAGACAAGACAGGAACGTTGACTGAAGGCAAACCAAAACTGGAGAGCGTCGTTACAAACGGAGCCGTTGACGAGAAGACATTGTTGCGACTCGCGAGCAGTCTGGAAAAGAGTAGCGAACATCCACTCGCGTCAGCGATCGTCGCAGGCGCGCGAGATCGTGGTATCGATGTGGCTGACGCCGCGCGTTTCGAGTCAATTACAGGGAAGGGTGTCAAGGGAGAGATTGATGGTCACCGGGTCGCTGTGGGCAATCGTTCGTTACTTGACGATTTCAAGGTAGACGCCGGCGAACTGACCGCGAAGGCGGAGACTTTGCGAACGAATGGTCAGACAATCATGTTCGTTGTAGTTGACGAAAAGCCCGTGGGTTTGCTCGGCGTTGCTGATCCGATCAAAGAGACAACTCCCGACGCAGTCAAGCAACTGCATGCAGAAGGCATTCGGATCGTGATGCTTACTGGTGATAGCAGAACGACAGCCGAAGCTGTTGCGCGCAAGCTGGGAATTGATGAAGTAATCGCTGAAGTTTTGCCTGATCAGAAGGTCGAGGGGGTGAAGAAGTTTCAGGATGCAGGCCGCATCGTGGCTATGGCGGGTGACGGCATCAACGACGCACCAGCGCTCGCGCTAGCTCACGTCGGCATCGCGATGGGCACGGGCACAGACGTGGCGATGAAGAGTGCTGATGTGACGTTGGTAAAAGGCGACCTGCGCGCGATTGTGCGAGCGCGAGCACTGAGTCGCGCCACGATGAGTAACATCAAACAAAATCTCTTCTTCGCGTTTATCTACAACTCGCTTGGTGTCCCAATAGCCGCGGGTATTCTGTATCCATTCTTCGGGATCCTCCTGAGTCCGATGATCGCGGCCGCCGCGATGAGCTTCAGCTCGGTATCAGTTATCGGGAATGCGTTGAGGCTGAGAACAAAATCAGTGTAATCCGTGGCTAAATAACTTGTTGCTTGACGCAGTGAACATCACACCAAGCACTTCATCCGTCACAAAGCGTTCATCAAGATCTGACAGCCGTACTTCGCGGTCGGTTCTCCCATTGTTGATATTCACGCCGGCAAGACCACTCCCACCGCGATCGAGATTGGTATAGAAATACATCCACTGCCCGCGCAGCGCTGCGAGTCGCTCACGATGCCAGAGAAATCGCGAAAGTCGTTCTAACTGTCGCGCCGGATCGATCCGCGAGGCGATGCCGAATTGTTTGAACCGCGGTGTGCCGCGGTTGCGACTTGATGCGGTTGCCAGTCCCTGCAAGTTGGAAAACGACGATCGTGCTTCCAATCCGGACCAACTCAAACCCGACACAGCACTTGCTATCTGAACGCCGCGAAACGCCGTCATTGCCGGGCCACTAAAACGGAAATAGAGCGACGCCGCACGAGCCGCGATCGCTGCCACAGTGCGAAAGACTCCGCGACCTGGAGGCGTGTGTTTTGCGCGCCAGAGTAACCGGCCATCTCTCGAAGTGAACGCTGCAATCTCTGACTGGCCGCCGATCACGATATCGCCCCGTTCATTCATTACACCAAAGGAAGCGCGCTCGATTTTGTGTGGAATGCGAGTAATTACTTTGCCGTTTCGCGGATCGAGGAAAATCAGATCGTCACGATCCGCAACCATCAGCCTATTAAATTCGGGGAACAGAAGATTGGTGATGCCCTTATCGGCGCCTTTATAACGCCACAAAACTTTTCCGTTGCGCACATCGATCGCGCTAACGCCATAGGATCCACGCTCAACCGTGTCACCATCTTTCAACCGCGTAAATTGTCCCCCAGTACGCACGTAAAGAACGTCCCCAAAAAGAAGCATCTCCGGCGTAAGACCGAGATCCTTCGCTTCCCACTCCGTATCACCGGTTTGTCTTGAGATCGCTCTGACGCGACCTCGACCCGAGACGTAGACAAACCCTTCGCTGAAGATCGGCTCAGCCTCCGTGAGGGCGAGCCCTTCTTCGTTGATGCGATACTTCTCGCGCAAACGCTCTTTGCCGCTTCGGGCGTCAAATGAAGTGACGCCTTCGTAGAAAGCATAAAGTCGACCATCGACGAATGCGGGCGGGTAATAGTTGTCGAGTGTGTAGTCGACTTCTTTACCAGAGTCTTCGGACCAGCGCGCAGGCATCATTTCGACTTCGCCAATTTCATACTTCCAGAGCTCGTTGCCCGTGGCCAGATCGAGAACGTGCAGGTAGGGCCGGCGTTTGAAACCATCGCGCGCGCGATTCTTTGCGTCCTTCACGAGCACTACTGCAAGCAGATTCGCCGCCGGCTCGACTGAGATCTGCATCACCGCGCCCTTGATCTTGTCGCTGCGCCAGATCGAATCGCCAGTCAAAATATCAACTGCCTCGACACGCGCTTTGTCTCCTTTTTCAAGACTCAACAGCAGCAGATCTGTACCGGGAACCGGAGCCACATCGGTTTCCTCGAGCGACGTGTCTTTACGACGCCAGAGAGTTTCGCCTGTGGAAGCGTCGATTGCGTAGAGCGACTTTTCCGTGCCGGCTATAACCAGGCCCATCTCTGTCGGCTGGTAAAAACGAATGTCTTTGTCGAGTTTTGCTGTCCACGACTGGGCAAAAGCGGGAAGGGAAGAGAGCAAAAACAGGAGCAAGAAAAGAACAATGGTACGACTTAACTTCATGCGACTAGGATAACCCAGATCTGTTATGCTTTGCCGCGAAATGGTGAGATTTCTTGCAACGCCTTTGACGTTCGGGTTGCTTCTTTTGACGGCGATTTCGATATCGGCGCAATCGATCGATCCGAATGCGCCATCGCCAGTGCGGAGCAACACTGTGACCGGCAGCATTGGTGCGCGCGATCTCGGAGACGCACGGTTGACGGATCATTATTACGCCTTCACCGGTGTGCCAGGCGATCTGCTGATCACGATTCAGAGTCAGAATCTCAACGGCGACATCGATGTTTTTACAGTTGGGTCGTTACGACCGCTGCTCAAGGTGACGCTTTATGCAGAGATCACGACGCCGGTAACAAAAGGTATCTATCTTCGCCAGCGACAAGATCTGATTTTGCGTGTGGAAGCACGAAGTCCGAATGATGATCAGGGAACCTATCGAATATTTTTCGGCGGTTCGTTTCAACCGATCATCGGTGGGCCTGACATTGCCGAAGCAGAAACTCCAACCCCAACGGAAACAGCACGAGGAGGTCAAGGGACCAGACGCGTTTCTTCAACGGGAGCCAGGCTTCCCGAGCCAGAACCAACACCAGTGACCGAGGTTGCGGCGGCACCGACACCCGAACCAACACCGGAACCCACGCCGGAAGCAGTCGAAACACCAAAAGCAACGCCGGAAAAATCTCCTGAAGCTGAAAAACCTACGACAGCGCGAACCACCCGCGGCCGCAGGCCAGCAGCCAGACGTCCGGCGCCGAGAGTTCGCGAAACGCCGGCTGTCGTCGAAGAACCAAAAGCCAAGCCTCCTGCGCCCGAGCCCGAACCGGAAGTTGGACCACGACTCGTGATCGAGACTAATGACGGAACGTTAATTAACCGTTCAATGAGTACGGTGCGACGTGTGACGGTTGAGAATGGTCAGGTGGTGGTAGTCGGTAAGGACGGAAAGATCGAGCGGATACTGCTTATTAACGTCGTGCGGATGTCGATCTCACCATAACTATTTTCCTGCTTTCAAACTAGCCAGCCTGCTTTTAAAATTCGGTAAATCCTGCGCAGTCGGATCGACCTTTTCGAGTTGTGCGATCGCATCTTCAGCGGCTTTAGCATCGCCTTTTTCGAGCGTTGCGAACGCGAGTCCGGCAAGCACAGTTACGTCGTCAGATTTCATCTTCAATGCTGCTCGATACCACTTCTCCGCGGTGTCGAAATGTCCTGCATCGAGGTTTGTTACCGCGAGAGTGACGACAGTTTGATAGTCAGTTGGTCGAAGCTGGTTCGCCTTCAACAGGTACTCAATCGCCTGGTCGTAGCGTTGAATTTGATAGTAGAGCTGCGCAGCCTTGATCTGTGCCTCGAAATTCGTGGGCTCGTTGCGCGCTTTCTCGAGCGACGCAGTGACTTCCTGCTGCATCGCCTGCGGGTTCGGAGCGTTTTGCGCGCCAACCGGCGGATGGTCTGAGGGAAGCGATTGCGATCCGGCCGCGGTCTGCTGTTGCATTGCCTGCTTCTGACTCATTGAGCTGGCAAACATAAAGCCCACAATGAAGCCCAGCAAAACTCCGATGATTGCGAAAAGAAGATTCTCTCTCGTCATGATTTATCTGTTTGTCAGAAGTGGATTTCTCTGTGCAACCTTTGTGTTCTCTGTGTCTATGTGGTGATCTGTACCGAATAATCTCTAACCACAGAGTCACAGAGAACACAAAGGTTGCACAGAGAAGAATTCACTTACTTCCTGCCAGCGTCTTTGCTTCGTTGATGCGCTCGGTGATTGTTTGGCCCACGTCAGAATCAGGTGGAACTTTCTTCAGCACACGCTGCCAGTAGTCGATAGCTTTCTTGTAATCCTTTGCCTGGAACGCAGCGCTGCCCGCGAGTTGTAGAGCCTTTGCATTTTCAGGATCGACTTGCAAAGCGCGATTGATAAGTTCCGTTGGCTTACCTTCGAGACTCCTGCCGCTCGCCATTGCAGTAGCGAATGCATACTCTGCCCACAGGTCAGCATCTTTTGGAGTTAGCTCCGTGGCCTTGCTATACGCATTCGCCGCTTCATTGAACTTCTCGATCGAGCTGTACGAGCGTGCCAGCATCAACCAGCCTTCGGCGTCATTCGGATTCGACTCAAGCCTCTTCGCGAGCTTGTCTACGTTCGCTGCGATCTGTTCCGGCGAGCGTTCCATCGGTCCTGAAGCGGTCGCCACCGGAGGTGAACTTACTGTAGCAGGATTGTCGATGAGTTTAGGCTCGCCGATTTTGAGATAGAAGATGATGGCGATGAATGGAATGCCAAGCCCGAGCACATAAGCAGTGTTGCGTGCATTCAGTGGCGCCGCAGTATTCTTTTTCGAGCTTACGCTTGCGGTGTCCTCCAGCAAACGCCGTTCAATCTCATCACGATCCTGAGCATACTGTTCTTCACCGACAATTCCATTGTGCAAATCAGCCTCGAGTTCGGAGAGTTGATCGCGATAGACGGCAATGTTCGCCTGACGTCTTTCGTCGTCAGTCTTGACGTCTGCTTCCTGCGAGCGCTGCAGCGCCGGTGGCAGGACAAAGGCCAACGCAATCACGATCAGGATGGCACAGATGACCCAGAAGAGAATCACGTGGTCTCCTTTCCGGGCATAGAGGCGAGCAACTCTTCCGCGCGACGATGTTCGTCGGCGCTCAGCGGCTTCTCAGGAATCAAATCCCGTCGTTGCTTGATGTAACGGAAGAGTACGTACAGGCCAGCTAACAATAAAACAAAAGGCCCGAACCACAGCAGGTATGTCGTGAACGTAACGCGCGGTTTATACAGGATGAAGTCGCCGTATCTCTGTGTGAGAAACGCAATGATCTCCTGGTCACTTTTACCGGCTTTCATCTGCAGCCGTATCTCACGGCGCAAATCTGCGGCCAGCCCAGCAGGCGAATCAGCCAGTGTTTGGTTTTGACACTGAAGGCAACGAAGCTCCTTCGAGAGATTCGCGAGTCGCTGCTCAATCACCGGATCGTCACTGGGAACTTCTTCCTCCTGCACCTGCGCCATTACGAATGAAGCAAACAAGCAAGTCAGTAATAATGGCAACAAACGCAGGCTTCTCATTTACTTGTTCCCTGACGATTTAACTCCTGGACTACAGGCAGGATTTTTTTCGACCAGACGTCCGGAGTGATTGGGCCAACATGCTTGAGTCGTATCATGCCACCCTGGTCGATTATGTACGTTTCAGGTGCTCCATAGACTCCATAATCGATGGCGACGCGTCCGTCGAGATCGACTGCGCTCACTGTGTAAGGATCGCCTAACTCTTCAAGCCATGCGATCGCATCTTCGCGCCTGTCTTTATAATTAAGCCCGTAAATCGGAACGACTCCGGACTCAGCGTACTTGATCAGCCAGGGATGTTCGTCCCGACACGCTACGCACCACGAAGCCCAAACGTTTAGAAGCCACACCTTTCCACGCATATCTTCGTTAGAGATCGTCTTGTCCGCAGCCTTGAGTTGCGGCAGACGGAATGCGGGCCCCGGCTTGTTGATCAAGACTGATTTTAGCTCGTGTGGATCACGGGTAAGCCCGATCGCGAGAAAGACGGCGAGAACGATGAACAAGACTAAAGGGATTAGATAGCGGAGCATTTCTTAACCACAGCTTATACGGATGAAGGCGGATTTGCCACGGAGGCGGCGACAGTGCTCGGGACCTCCGCGGGTTTCAAAACTTGTTGTGCTTCGCGTTCCTTGCGGGCGGCAAGAGCGTATCGTCGATCGCTGAGTGCGAGTCCGCCACCGAGCGCCATCAAAACTGCGCCACCCCAGATCCAGCCGACGAACGGTTTGTAGTAGACGCGCACGCTCCATGCGCCGCCACCGATCGGCTCACCTAACGAAACATACAGATCTCGAAAGATGCCGCTGTCGATCGCGGTTTCAGTCATGACATTGCCGCTGGCGGCGTAGTTTCGTTTCTCCGGATACAGTCTTTCAAGCACCTGGCCGTTGCGACTGACAACGACCTCTGCACGACCGGCAACATAGTTTGGTCCGTTAACGTTCGTGACTCCGACAAACTGGAATTCGTAGCCACCGGCGCGAACCACATCACCGCGCTCCATGCGTACGTCTTGTTCCGATTGATAACCAGTGACGATGGTCACACCCACGATGAAGACCGCAATGCCGAGGTGTGCTAACTGCATCCCGTAGTAGCTGCGACTCTGCGTGCGAAGTTTTTGAAACGTGGTGAGCTGTCCTGAAGTAACTCGAACTCGTTCCCAAAGATTGACGGCGATCGTGGTGACGATCCAGAACGCCAACATCAAACCCAAACTAACTAAGGCTTTCCATTGACCAAAAACAAAGGGCAACGAAATGGCAGTCAGAACACTGATTACGAACGCCCAACGCAGTCGCGTAACGAGATCGGGAAGACTCGCTTTCTTCCAACGCGCGAGTGGTCCAATGCCCATCAGGAACATGGCGGGCGCCATGAGCGGCACAAACACGAGATTGAAATATGGTGGACCAACGGAAAGTTTGGCGCCGCCGAGCGCATCGACAAGCAACGGGTAGAGAGTTCCTAACAGGACAGAGGCAGCCGCAACAGTCAGGAGGACGTTGTTTGAGAGCAACAGCGACTCGCGTGATAGAACATCGAACTTACCACCCACTCCAACCTGCTTCGCTCGTATCGCGTAGAGCAGCAAAGAGCCGCCGATCACAACCAGCAGAAACGCGAGGATAAAAACGCCGCGCTTTGGATCCGTCGCAAAGGCGTGAACGGACGTCAACACACCGGAACGAACCAGAAATGTTCCCAGCAGGCTTAGCGAAAATGCCGCGATTGCGAGTAGCACTGTCCAACTCTTGAAGCCACCGCGTTTTTCAGTAACTGCAAGTGAGTGAATGAGAGCTGTTCCCACCAGCCACGGCATGAACGACGCGTTTTCAACCGGATCCCAGAACCACCAGCCGCCCCAACCGAGCTCGTAGTAGGCCCAGAAACTTCCCAGTGCGATCCCGCAAGTCAGAAACATCCAGGCGATCGTCGTCCAGGGTCTTGACCAGCGCGCCCAGGTTGCATCAAGCCGGCCGCCAATCAATGCGGCAATCGCAAACGCGTATGCAACGGAGAATCCGACATAACCCATGTAGAGCATCGGTGGATGGGCCACCATAGCCGGATCCTGAAGCAATGGATTTAGATCACGACCGTCAATAGGAACAGGCGATAGGCGCGTGAAAGGATTTGACGTGAGCAGCATGAACAACAGAAAGCCCACGCTCACGATCCCCATCACGCTCAACACGCGCGCCACCATCTCTTCCGGAAGATGCCGGCTAAAGAGTGAGACGGCCACGGTCCAGAGTGCGAGCATTAAAGTCCAGAGCAGGAGGGAGCCTTCGTGCGAGCCCCACGTCGCGGCAAGACGATAATGCAGTGGCAGTTGTGAATTGGAATTGGTGGCGACGTTGAGAACGGAGAAGTCGTTAGTGATAAACGAATAGCCCAGACAGCAGAATGCGATCACGACGAAGATAAACTGCGCCTGACCGGTCGGTGCAGCGAGCGAGATCCACGTCCGATTGCCACGCGACGCTCCGATCAGTGGCAAGGTCGCCTGCGTTAGTGCGAGCAGGAGGGCGATGATTAGTGCGAACTGACCTATCTCAGGAATCATTTTTTAGCCACGGATTAACACGGATTGGTTACGGATTAGTTCGGCACAACGCTCTTAGCCGCTTCGCGAGCGTGTTTGGCTTTGTCGATCGCCTCTCCGGCTTCGGGAGGCATGTAGTTCTCGTCGTGCTTCGCTAAGACCTGGTCGGCCTGAAACACACCATCGGCACCGATCTTTCCCTGCGCTACGCAGCCGCGGCCTTCCTTGAACAAGTCAGGAAGTATTCCCTTGTAGACCACCGGAATGTTCGCCGCTGTATCCGTTACTGTGAATCGCACGGTTAAACCGTCGTTGTCGCGTTTGAGTGTGCCTTCCTGAACCAGACCACCAATGCGAAAAGTGCGATCGATCGGCGCCTCTTTCGCCGCGACTTGAGTCGGACTAAAAAAGAAGACGAGATTGTTACGAAAAGCATTCGCAACCAGATACGCTGCGACTCCGAGACCGGCGAGCCCCACAATAATAAACCCGAGCCGTTTATGACGTCGTTTCATTGATACTCCCTCTTAAAACGGAAGCAGGAACTGAATTGGATGATTGCTGTTGTTGTGTAAGCGCTTTCTTTCTTTGTTTCAGGCTCACGACTTCCCAAACGATAGCTATCAGGGAAACGATATACGATCCCCAAATATAGAAGCCATAGCCGCCCATCGATAGATCTGGCCAGTTCATGATTAGACTCCTACCTCAGCAAATCGAGAAGCGTTCTGCTCTCTCTCAAGGATAATGCATCGCAAGCGAATCAGCACAACGGCCACGGAGTAGAGCCAGCAGGCCGCCAGCATTATTAGCAGCGCGTACAGCATTGATCCCTGGATAGTTGGTTTCTGAAGAATACGAATTGTGGCGCCCTGATGCAGCGTGTTCCACCACTGTACTGAGAAGTAAATGATGGGAATATTGATGACTCCGACGAGCGCGAGTATGGCGCCGGCACGATCTGCACGTCGCGGATCGTCGATGGCTGCTTGAAGCGAGATGAAACCGATGTAGAGGAACATCAAGATCAGTGTCGACGTCATGCGCGCGTCCCAAACCCACCATGTGCCCCACGTTGGTTTGCCCCAAAATGCGCCGGTGATCAAAGAGAGGGCAGTGAACATCGCGCCTGTGACGGCAAGCGACGACGCCATCATGGACGAAAGACGCGCGTTGAAGGCCCAGCCGATGCCTGCATAGATCGCCATCAACACGTAAAGAAACATTCCCATCCAGGCGGCGGGAACGTGAATGAAGATGATTCGGTAAGCCTCGCCTTGCTGAAAGTCGGGTGGCGCAACGAAAAAGCCGACAAATAATCCCGAAGCGAAGAGAATCGCAGCGGGTATCGCGAACCACGGAATCATTTTCCCCGCGAGCGGGTAGAAGGTTGCGGGCGATGCGTATTTGTAGAGGTTCATGGCTTTTGAATTTTGTACTTAGTGCTTTGTTCTTTGTTATGCGTCGTGCTAAGCACCAAGTACAAAGCACAAAGCCCCATTATTCCAACGAAATCCTGAGCGCAGCCGCCGTGGCCCAGGGAGAAAAGAGCAGCGAGACGATCGCAAACGCTCCGAGCAGAGACAGATGTGGTGATGGGCTC
>DASTVU010000490.1:0-3627 GCA_035758935.1 Pyrinomonadaceae bacterium
TGAGGAGATCACGAGCACCCTTGGAACCTTCCGTTGGACCAGCATGGCCGATCTTCAAGGCGCCATCAGCATTGAAAGCCAAATCACTCCAGCCTGTAATAGTTCGCAGGCGTAAGGCCAGCTCTTCTCGATTTGTTTGCGAGACGTTCTTACGAGCAACGACGTTTTCTTTTGTAGCAGCGAGAACCGGAATGGCCGCAACGATCAGGACGATCACCACCTCGCAAACTTGCAGGCTCTTTAGAGAAAGATAACTCTTGTAGATTCTGGGTCGCATTTAATTCCTCCCAGACTATTGGACCGGCGTAGTCGTTGTGGCGTGCGTCGGTTCAGACTTCAGGACGCCTGAGGGGTTTGGCGTCGTAATGCGGCGATGTTACCAAAATGTTAAATGAGTGGATACAGAAAAGTATTATCTTGCGGCTCGTCTGAACGTGGTCTAATTGCTGGCTGAATTAATTGGTCAGCTTCGTACTTTACGAACCAGTAAGGCTCAACCGGTTTGAGAAAGTGTTTATTACTTCAAGCGCAATCACGGGGAGCCAAATGATCAGTGAGATGAACCAATCGCGTTTTGCGGTCTGGTAATCCGGGTCTTGCGTTTCGAGGCCACGAAATCTTACCTGCCAGATGATCAGCCAGACGGGCACCGTAAAAAACATTCCCACATATCCCCATGACACCAGTGGAAGAAACATGCCCACTAAGAGAAACAGCCACATCGCGCCGGCAGCGTTGCGCACCAACTTCGCCTGATTGCAGGCGTTGTTAACCCGCGTCTGAAGTTCGGCTTCACGCACTGCTGTTTCCCGATCAATCGGAGCCGAACAAAATCGGCAGACTTCGGCGTCGCTGTAGATCATCTCACCACAGCCAGGACAAGGGAGAATGCCTTTACTTTGTGAGAGTGTTAAGCCGCTCATTTGTTTGGTCCAATCTTTCTAACGGTGACATGATTTCGTTGCTTTCAGGATCGCAGTCAGCTGCTGAAGTGTTTATTTACGGAGGTTTTTACGAGTGCGCTCTACAACCCAAGCAAAATACATAGCAACGATCGCAGCGAGAAAGACTCCCGCTATCTCGTAACGTGGCGCCTCTCGGGCCATTTTGTTCGGGGCGAAAATTACAACCTTAGTCCACCATCCTAAGCCAAAATACCAGGCGCAAAAGATCAGACCGACTGCAAAAATCAAGGCTGCAACTTTCAGCGCCGGCTCGGCCGTGTTGAGAAACGCCAGATCTTTCCGAAGTGTGTGCAGAAGCGCTAGCGTAAAACGCCTCATCATGACGGGAATTATAGTGCAATCAAGCGTGTTCAAAACAGATACCTGACGCCCAAAAGGATGTTTCTATCGGTACGCAGTGCGACTGGTCCTGTGTTACGCACAACGGGAAACTGGAAGCTTCCTTCAACGACAAAACGTGGATGCGCGGCGTACTGGAGTCCAGGGGCCAGATAGTATTCCGTGGCTTTACTTCCGCTGACCTCGATTCCATCAAGACGACCATTGCTTCGATGAACAAACGTGGTTTCGAGAATTAGAAACACCTCGCCACCAGGCTTCTGCGGATCTCGCGGTATTACATACTCGAGATCAGTGTTGAGGCGTTGCTCATGGCCCATGCGAAAACCATCGCGCTCAGTACGAAAGATCGCTTCGGCATTTCCACCAAAGATGACGCGACCGCCGGCTTGAGAGAATGCAACATCAAAGTGCGGACTTAACCCGCCATTAATAGGAGTAAGTTGTTGTCTGATAAACGCCGGCACATTGATTTGTCCCTGACTCGGAGCGGTCTTCCTGCCAGTGGGTAATTCAACTCCGACGCGAAATGCAGCTTGTCTGTCGCCGTAAGTCTCCACGGTTCGAAAAAAACGATACTTGGCCCAGGCGGTTATGTTTCCGACTCCGAATCCGGAACCGGAGGAGATTCCGTCGTCATACGCTGTCCTCGAGAAAGGCGCTTCGATTTCCAATTGCAAACGCGGCGATGGAGTGTAGGAAACGCTCAGATCAAAAACTTGACGGTGAACTTCCAATGCGCCGAGATGTTGTTTGATGAAGTAGAAGCGCGGCGTGATCGCGCCGCCCTTGTAGACAGTCAGACCCGGTGAGGTCACACGGATTGGCGCCAGTGGAAGAGTTTCTGCACCCGGTGATTCGGTGAAGCCGACCTTCGCAAAGATCGGGAATGAACTCGCGCGACCGTGTGCAATGGTTTTGCGAGACGAGGGATTGATCGTCTCGTACGCATTCTCTCCAGTGCCAACCGTCTTCCAATCACCGGTTACCTCGACTGAATCGCTTTGGGTTACTCCCGCTAACGCTTGATCGACGTTTGAACCTTCTAAAGTGAAGCGTTGTCCGGATCGTTCTACGACAATGAACCAACCCTTGTCGTCTCTTGTGAGCTTTCCAGCAACGGTTATATCTGCGGACGCAAGGGTATATCCGGCCTTCTTTAGAGTTTCCTTCAGTGCTGCAAACGAAACAGGTTTATCAGGCTTGGGCGTAAAAGCTCCCAACCCTTTCTTGAAGTCTGTTACCTCGATTTCTTTAAGTTTCGGTGCGAAGTCTAGACGGCTCACGGCCTTCTGAATGTTGTACACTCAATTGCCGCACAAATAGCCGGCGATGTGCATTTGCACTCGCTTCACTTGCGCCGCCGAATTCACTGCGCTTCCGAACAGCAGAACCAAACCAACTACAGCGATGGCAGTTTTGCGTCGCATTTTTTCTCCCTAAACGTGCAGCATTTTTGCGCTCAACTCAAAGTCCAGAATCCGTGCTTGTCAAACTACAGTCTTAGTTTGATGCCGCCGTTAAAAATTCGCCCTTCAGTATGCGTGTAGATCTCACCGAAAGTCGGCATCTGATGCGGTGGGAAAACTACCTGGCTAAAGCGTCCTTGTCGAGTGTCGGTGATGTTTTCGGCATTGATAAAGAGCGAATACTTGCCGAATGTCTTTTCACCGAATATCCCCAAGACCCAAAACGGTTTCGTTCTGAAGCCGTTTGTCAGAAACTGGCTGCTCGTGTAATACGCTTCGAAGCCCGCCTTAAAACTTGCCTCTTTTTCAAAAAGCAACGCAGAGTTGATACGGCTTTTCGCCGTCAACGGCAAAGTCCGATTCCCAACCAAATAGTCAGCTTTGGCATGAGTAAAAGTATATCCCGCAAATAGTTTCACAATGTCGTAAGAAAGCCGTGCGTTAGTCTCAAAGCCGCGACTCCTCACCGGCTGTTCGGCGTTCACAAAATTAAAGTTTCCGGTCGCACTCTCGAGCAGGACCAGAGGATCGACTATCTCAGTGTAGAAGAACATCTGGTTGATTGAGTACGAAAACTTTTCGCCGACGCTGTTACGGTAATTTATGTCGAGGGTTCCGCCGCCACTGCGTTCCGCTTTCAAAGAATTTCCGATCGGTAGCACGTTTCGGAAGAGTAAGGTTTCCGCTTCTTCAGTGAAGATACTCGGCGCTTTATAACCAAGGCCGAAGCTCAAGCGGCTGCTCAGATTGTTAGTGAATCTGTAGAGCGCGGAGACGCGTGGCAATGGGAACGTTCCGTAATCCTTCAGATGGTCCAATCGAAAGCCCGCCTCGAGCGAAAGCTTTTTTGTGAG
>DASTVU010000491.1:0-3507 GCA_035758935.1 Pyrinomonadaceae bacterium
GAGCTCAGTCATGAAGTATTTTTCAGTGGTGTGCTCAGCGATCTTCGCTCCGTAGGCTGTGTCGAGTGGGGACTTTGGTGTCGTGTATTTCGGATTTATGGGCGTATTTTTCGCGGGCATCGCCGGACTACTGGAACCAACTGCTTCAGTGCCGGCGCGCGATTCGGTCTGCGCGAAAACGGACGCGGTCACAAAGACCACAAGAACACAACTGAAGAATAGTCTTCGAAGTACTGGGGACATGATGTTTCTCCTTCGATTAGGTAGGACCGACCTGTGTAGATCTCTTAAGAAGATCCGTAAAATCCGAAGAACAAGTCTTGCGCACACCGGAATCCCGAAGTCATCCAACGCTCATGAGCGTGGAAGAAGTTTCGGTACGTCGCTCGGATGTGCAACTGCGGCGTCGCAAACGAGCCGCCCCGCAAAACTTTCTGATTAACGAACCACTTATCGTTGTATTCGACAAATTCGGTTACAAATCCCGGATACGGCACATAGTCGGAGGTGGTCCACTCCCAAACGTCTCCAATCATCTGCTCGCAGCCATAGGCATTTGCGCCCTCCGGGAAAGCGCCGATGGGTGCAACTGACCAGAAACCATTCTCGAAAAGATTTGTGTTGCCGCTGTTGGGGGCGGTATCTCCCCACGGAAACTCACTCTTGACTTTACGTTGCGGATCATAACACGCTGCCTTCTCCCATTCCGCTTCGGTGGGAAGTCTTTTCCCAGCCCACTTTGCAAACGCAGAGGCTTCAAAGTAGCTGACGTGACAGACAGGATCGTTTTTTCTACTCGCGACCGGCTGCAGGCCTGAAAAATCACGAATCATCCATTCACCATCGTGAAGTTCCCAATACAACGGGGCGCGCCATTTTTCGCGATTGACTGCTTCCCAACCTTCTGAAAACCACCACCGGAAGTTTTGATAACCGCCGCTGTTGATAAACTCGAGATAGTCGCCGTTGCTGACCGGGGCTTTGTCGATCAAGAAGTCATGGAGAAAAACTTTATGTGCCGGCTTTTCGTTGTCCCATGCAAACTCGTGTTTGCTGGCTAATGGAAATTTAGAGCCGAGTTCGAACAATCCGCCATCGATTTGCGCCATTCCGCCAGGCTTTAACCCCGGCTTGGGTAACGGCTTTATCGGCGCGTCAAACTGATCACACAGCAGATGTTTGATATCGTAAACAAGCAACTCCTGGTGCTGCATCTCGTGTTCGAGTCCAAGTCGCACCAGCGTCGACACGTTAGGCTCATCCTCATGGGGTGACTCATCCAATGTCGACAGCAACGAAAGCATTTGCTCGTCGATGTGTGTGCGATACGCGACCGTTTCCTTCACGGTCGGGCGCGACTTGGTACCGCGTTTCGGCCGCTCGATTCGTTCACCGAAGCCTTCGTAGTACGAGTTGAAGTAGAAGAGGAAATCCTCAGAATAAACGCGATAACCAGGCTTATGGGCTTGCAGAACAGTTTCGAAGAACCAGGACGTGTGGCCGATGTGCCAGCGTGGCGGGCTCATGAACTCCGCGGTTTGAATTACATAATCCTCGATTTCGAGCGGTGCGACGATTTCCATCGTGCGCGCCCGAACCTGCCTGTAGAGATCCGCAATCGAAACGGTATCCGGCCCTGAAATCTCACGAATAGTTGAAGCCATGGTTTGAAACCAATAATACCCCTTACAAGCCCCATGGCAAAAAGCATTACTCCCGCAACGGCGGGAGAAATGCTTTATACCGATCCCATGTAGCGACGAGCGTTGAATTTCTTCGCCATGCTTCGCGACGTCATGTAGCGGATGGTGCCGAAGATTTCGCGGTCGAACCACGGGCGATCGTGCTTGCCGAAGCACCAGAGAATGCCGGCGTAGGAATTCGGATCGCGACCATCCAGTGCGTACTTGTTGTTCAAATGTACGAGGAGTTCAAAGGCCATTTCATACGTTCGCTGCCATTCGATGACTTTTTTGCCCCAAAGCATGCGCACGTAATTGTGCAAGTGTCCGGTGTTGACCAATTCGCGCTGGGCGGCATTCCACAGTTCGTCGTAGGTTTCGGCCGCCTCGATTTTTTCTTCGTCAATGAGTTCGGGATGTGGATCACCGGCGTGCTCGCGCATTGTCTGCAAAGCCCACGGTGGCAGCGAATTCAATGAATCGTAGTGTGGATTGTGTCGCGTCAGATTGAAGGAAAGCTCACGCCGCACGATTGCCTGTTCGAGAAATGCATCCTTTGCCGCTTTCGGCGCCTTCGATTGTTCCACCGCTGCCACAATTTCCTGAATCGACAAGAAGCCAAAGTGAAGATACGGGCTCAGACGTGAGACACCGTCAATCGAGGGTTCGTTATGAGTCTTGTCGTAGTGAGGCAGGATATTGCTCACGAAGTGTTTGAGACGTTTGCGTCCAGCAGTTGTGCCACCGTGATAGAGACTGGAAGGCTTGACGCTGTGATCGATGTCACATTGCGCCACGAGCTCCGAGCTGTTGTCAGCCGTCACGGTGGTTTCAGGACATTCGACATTCAGTGTTGGCTTCTGCACTTCTAGGTGTGGCGTGATGATGCTGCGAGGCAGATCAGGGAGTAGACGCTGGATCTTGGGACGAATCGTGTAAGCGGCATATTCCTCTTTCGGCAGCGCGGAAAGTGGAACCATGCCATTGGCGTCGACGGCGTATACCGGCAGAGACAACTGCGCGATGCGCTCGTTATGGTCAGGAATTATGAAACACGGAAAATCGTCTGTAACCAGCAGCGCCGCTTCACGCGCGAGTTGTGCAACTGTGTGCTTTGGGTCGCGGTCGTTTTTCTGCAGGTAGAAAATGTAACGAATCCCACGTTCTGAAAACTCTGCCTGTTTCTCAGCGACGCCCTCGAGTATGAACGTGTGTAATCGATCGTTCGCCCACGGGTAATAGAACTTCAGTCCCTCGTAGACGACGAGTGGAAGCCCGTGCTCGTTTGCCATCTGGATCGCGAAGTTGAGCGCGTAGTTGTGACTGGCACGCTTGAACATCTGCATCCAGTAAAGGACGTAGCGACCTTTTGTGTTTACTTTTGAGTCGTTGAGTTTGGTGACCCTGCTTGATAGATCCATTTCATCCGCCACCGCCGATAATGATCGAACTGGGGGCTGGAGGTTGCACGCGACCGATGACGCGCGCGTGGGGATAGTTTTTGTTGAGCGCGGAAAGGAGTGCTGCGGCTTTGTCTTCCGAAATAGCGATTAACATCCCGCCCGCGGTTTGGGGATCGAATAATAACTTCACAAGATTTTCATCGACCGACGGATCTATCTGCACATCACCGGCGACATATTCGCGATTTGTCTTGTCGCCGCTCGTCAACATCCCTTGAGACGCTAATTCCAAGGCGCCTTCGAGAAGAGGAACCGCCCTGGCGTCGATCTCAATCGTGACTTTGCTGGCACAAGCCATTTCCCACGTATGTCCAACAAGTGCAAAGCCTGTCACATCCGTCGCAGCTTTGACGCCAAACTCG
>DASTVU010000492.1:0-4734 GCA_035758935.1 Pyrinomonadaceae bacterium
GTTCGTTCCTCGACAACGTATCGATCGCCGCCCTTACCATTCGCTCTCTTGATCACTTCATCCGTGAGCAACTCGTTAAGATTCTTGACGGCTTCAGCCGCATGCACTCCATTTGGATGCAGGTTCAGATATTTTACGGCGCCTTCGAATACAAAAAGATGGCAGACTTCGTCGCCCTCACAATCGTGCGGTTGCGGATTTTCAGCCGCGGCCCACGCAATGCGATCTGCAATGGGCAAACTGTGATATTTGGCCTCCAGCTTCCAGAGCAATTCCGAGCGCATGTTGTATTCACCGGCAAACTCGTTGGGAATAACTTCCGTAGCGTGCGCCTTGAGCCATTCGCGATAGGGCGACTTGCCGTTTTGGTCATTAGGGATCGTCACCGCCCAGTTCGCGAGTGCCAGGAGTTTTAAAAGCTCGAACTCGGCTCGCGCGTTCACACTCTTGACTTCAGTCGCTGATCTCGCAGCGAGGTTGTAGATCTCCTGCCGGTCGTTGAAGTCTGTGTTCTCAGCCTTGAGACGTGCTTCGATGATCTGACGCAGAAGCTGTTCGTGCTGGTTAGTGTTGTAGTCAAGCAGCAGTCCGCCGAACAGCCAGCCCGTTTCGCCGTTCGGAAGATTGACGCGATACCAGTAATCGGTCTTGTCGCCGACTGTATCCTGATTTGTCGAACGTGCGATGGCACTCACCACCGAGCCTAGTTTCAGCCGCGTGATCTCAGGTGCTGTAACCGTTGGCTCTCTGCGTGCACGCATAGCAGAGACAGTTGTGATCTTCGGCTGGGCCGGCTCAACCTTGACCTCGGTCGACTGTCCGTAAATAGGCAAGACATGCCCAAGCATGAGCATGATGAGAGTTCCAAGTATTGATCGATAGTTCATCTCTTTGCGTGCGACTTATACGTCCATCGCAGGAGTTGGTCAACAACTGGCCGTAAATCACCTTGACTCGCTGCGGTATTCTGCATAGATTCAACGCGCAATTCACACCTGCTGGCGAGGAAGACAAACATGATCAAAAGATTGTTGATATCCATTGTGGCGGTTGCCGTGCTTAGCGTTACTGCACTGGCACAACAACCAACGCCGCCAAAAACACACTTGAAGGTCGGTGACCCGGCTCCTGAATTCACGCTTCGGGCCACTGACGGAAAGACCTACAAACTTAGCGACTTCAAAGGCAAGAAAAACGTTGTGCTGGCGATCTACGTGCTGGCGTTCACTGGTGGTTGAACGAAGGAACTAAAAGCGTATCAGGCTGATATCGCAAAACTGGAATCAACCGACACTCAGGTCTTCGGCATGAGTGTAGACAGTGTCCCCGCCAACCGCGAATTTGCAAAACAGATCGAAATCACCTTTCCGCTACTCAGCGATTTCAAACGCACTGTGGTCAAGGCTTATGGTGTTTTCAACGAGGAGCAGGGCTTTGGAAATCGCGCAACGTTCCTGATCGATAAAGAAGGCATCATCCGACACATCGACGAAGGCAACGTCGCCATCGATCCAACTACAGTTGTGGAAGCATGTAACGTGCTCCACCGTAAGAAGGCGTCGCAATAGAGGGGTTGCCCTAACTCGAATTCCGCTGTACGCAGCGCAAAGGCGCGAAATGTGATAGCCAGGGCGAGCGCTGAGCGAAGCGAGGCGCGTCGCCCCTGGCTTTCATATTTCGCGCCTTCGGCGCCCGGCCAAATTGATTCGGGCTCCTTGGTTCCCCACGAGTTTTCTTCAAATATCGCCTGCAACTTGTTTATTGCTTTATCACGCATAACAGTGTAAAAGGCTGTCGCGATAAATCCGGTTCCTCGAAGCCGCTGTATTTCTCGGCAAGGATTAGCATCACGCGCTCTCACCAGCTTTGCAATGCGCATTTACCTGTCATCCGGACATCGATACCCTGCCTGGCGTCACGGAGTAGCAGCTCACGTTATCCATGATCGACTCGCGCGCGGTTTGGCTGAGCTCGGCCACGAAGTTCGCTATCACGTCGAGGACTTTGGTGATGAAAAACTTCCTGAAGACGTTATTCCGGTGAGCCGTCTTAAGGGAGACGAAGACATCGTTCACTCCAATCGTTTCACCGCGGCTGAAGTGCCTCAAGCACAACTTCCATGGATTCGCAGTGTCCATTCAGATCTACTCGAGCAGGGATTGCCTCGCGATCGATCTCGGCCCAACTTTGTTTTTGTTTCAAAGACTATAGCCCAGCTCCATGCGTCGGATCGTTTCGTGTGGAACGGTATTGATCCGGCAGATTTCATCTACTCCGAAACCAAGGACAATTTTTTTCTATTTGTAGTGAGGGGCAACGTTCAAAAGGCCAGGATGTACAAAGGACTCGACATCGCCTTCTGGATCGCAAAGGAAACGGGGATCAAGCTGGTGGTCGCCGGCGGCAGCGACAACTCATGGGAGAACGCAGAATTTGCCAGGCTGTGCGAGGAAAATAATGCTGAGTTTTTAGGCTTGATCAACGGTGAGATCAAGGCCGAGAAATTTACTGCCGCCAGGGCATTGTTGTTTCCGACACAGGTAAACGAGGCGTTTGGGTTGCCGGTGGCTGAGGCATTGATGTCCGGCACACCGGTTATCACCAGTAACCGTGGCGCGATGTCTGAAGTGCTTGATCCACTTGGAGGGTTTATCTGCGCCGACGAATCGGAGTATCTGAATGCCGTCGAGAACCTTGGACAGATCAAGTCAGCCGATTGCCGGCAACTGGCTCTGTCGCGTTTTCATTATCTCGACATGACGCAGAATTACGTCAAGGAATACCAGCGCGAGATCGAAAGATGGTCCAATGCAGTCCCCGACGTTGCCCTATCGGCCTGAGTTTACGATTGATAGATCGGGCCAGCTCACGGCCACACTCTGACCGACATCGAGGCCTGACCAGTGAGTGCTCAGTTCGTCAAGGTGTTTGCAGATGTCGTCGAGCTTGTTTTGATTAAGAGTAGGTAATTCCGTAATACCTTTTGACGGCTTGCTCTGTTCGCGCGACGAAGATCGAGCGAGCCATGCCTGCCAACAGATCCATGTAGCTCGCTCAGACTCCAGGCAGTCGTCGCGCCCGTTTTTCATTATTCTCTTGCCGCGTGTGGTTACACGTTTTCTCGCACGCGTCACCTCACGTGAGCTTTGATCGCTCTTCACAGACAGACGAAAAGTTCCTGCATTCCCGCCGGCCGCCAACTGCCCAAAAATTCCGCGATTAAGTCCAAGCTGAGCCTCCACCACCATGTGCATCATGTCGTGCGGTATAAGACGGTCATAACCCGGAGCTGGGTTGATTTCGACAACAGGAAGCCCTGGACGCAGTGCTTCCACCGCATACCTTCGCTGACCGGTCCGACGAAAGACAAGTATCAGTTGATGTTCCATGGCTCTACTTCCGAACTTCGTTTGGATGCGTGAGATGTGTTACGCAGGTCGACTGTCTTAAGTTCTACGCCGATTACGTCATAAGAACAACGTTGAGACCCCTCGAAAACCTATCTTGCGGGCGGACTTTGGTCTAGAGAAATTTGACGAATACGGCGACATCAGTTTTACGGATGAGAAGGCGAGACTGGATAACTTCGCCATCCAGGTAAACAATATGGAAAATGTAGATGCCTTGCTCGTCGTATATGCGGGTCGCAAAGCGAGAGTTGCTGAAGCGCAACTACGAGGGAATCGTGCCAGGGATTACTTGATCAGCGTTCGGAAGATTGATCCGAACCGGATCAAAGTAATTGATGCCGGCCACCGAGAATCTCTAACGGTTGTGCTCTACACCTGGCCTGCCGGCGCGGATCCGCCACCGTTTGAAAGCACGGTTGATAAAAGTAAAGTGCAAATTATTTACGAGAAGAAAAAACGAGTTCCAGGAAAGCGGCATTAAGCCCGGAGGGGTCAGATGAGAAATTTGCTGCTTGCATGTGTGTTCGCAATCTTTGTTGCTGGTCCATCCGCCGCCGCTACTGGAAACGCTGGTCCTGATTTTGACGGACTCAAACTGGTTGCGGAGCTTACTCCCGAGGTGCCTCGGCGAATCTCAGGACTTGCTTATGACCGCGAGAAGACGATCGAGCACTTTGGATTTCTGAGTTCGACGGAAAGATCTGGCGGTTGCCGTTCAAGTTTGTTTGATCTTAATAGGTTTCAGGCAGCAAATCGAGAAGCAAGCTGGAGGCGCTCGGCAATCGCCTGCTTCGGTTGTACGCCGATGAGGCGATCGATGAGTTTTCCATCTTTGAAGATGAGCATGGTAGGTATGCTCGCAATCTGAAAACGTGATGAGGTTTGCGGGTTCTCGTCAACATTCAACTTGGCTATTCGGTAGTTCCCGCGAGATTCTGCGGCGAGTTGATCCAAAACGGGCGCGATCATCCGGCATGGACCACACCACGGCGCCCAGCAATCAACCAGAATCGGACGCCCAGTCGCTTGCAGCACCTCGCGTTCAAAAGTCTGGTCTGTAATATTGATTGGCGTCGAATCCTGTTGGCTGGTCGAAGCTGAGATACTTTCCAGCTTCTCACCGCACCGGCCGCACTTCGCCTCGCTGGTTGCCAGTCTGGTTTCGTCAATCCGATTCTTCGCCCCACAATTGCTGCAATCAACTACCTGCATACGACACCTCTTTCAACTTCCAGTTTGACCCCTCCTTAGTGACAAAATTTTCTCGAACAAGTGTCTAATCTTACTCGGTCGCCGCAACTGCAATGGGAAACACGAACTGCGG
>DASTVU010000493.1:0-3281 GCA_035758935.1 Pyrinomonadaceae bacterium
TTGTGGTTGTGCCACGCGAGCTCTCCTTTTACTTTTGCGATCTTTACATACTGGTCGTTAACACGGCTGATCACTTTCGGTGACCAGTAGTCGATAATCTGGTCAAAGCTCTGCTCAATATTAATTTTCATCGTCAGAAAATTTGCCCTTCGGCGCAAATTATCACTGAGACTCCGTCAATAGTGAAGGGCAATAGTACGAATTTGAAAGCAAGAATCGGAGTGTCACGCCTGACCGGTGTCGCTTATCATTCAAAAATGACGCTGGACGATACACCGTGGGAGCGGGTTTCTCGAGATCTCGACGCAGAAGGTAACGCAATCATAAAAGGTGTACTCTCGTCGGATCAATGTGATGAAATTCGTGGGCTGTATGACCGGGACGACCTCTACCGCAGTAATGTGGTGATGGAGCGACATGGCTTCGGACGTGGGGAGTATCGATACTTCAGATATCCGCTGCCAGACCTGATTAGAGATCTGCGCACGTCGCTATATCCTCATCTCATCTCAATCGCTAACAAATGGAACGAGGCGATGGGTATTGCTGTTCGCTATCCTGCGACGCATGCGGAATATATTCGACGATGTCATAAAGCCGGCCAGGATAAGCCAACTCCGTTGCTCCTCAAGTACGGCACCGACGATTACAACTGCCTACACCAGGATCTCTATGGCGAGCATGTTTTCCCGCTACAGATCGCTGTGCTGTTATCACAACCGGATCGAGATTTCACTGGCGGCGAGTTTGTGATGACTGAACAAAGGCCACGCATGCAGTCGCGGCCGATGGTTGTGCCGTTACAAAAGGGTGACGGCGTCGTATTTGCCGTTAATCATCGTCCGGTTCAGGGCAGGAAGAGTGTCTATCGCGTGAACCTCCGTCACGGAGTGAGTCGCCTTCGTTCCGGAAGCCGCCACACACTTGGGATAATTTTTCATGATGCCCGGTGATTACCCAATAGGGAGCCGAACCTGAAAACACGTGTCGCCGGGTTTCGATTCGAAACGAACGTTGCCGCGGTGTTTGCGGACGATACGGGCGACGGTGTCGAGGCCGAGGCCCGTTCCCTCCCCGACTGGCTTCGTAGTGAAGAATGGTTCGAAGATGCGCGATCTCACATCGGCTGGTATGCCCGCGCCGTTGTCGCGAATCTCGACGAGGATGTCGGTCGGTTCGCGCTTGGTGCGGACCTTCAGCTTTCCGCCGTGGCTCATCGCGTCGACTGCATTAACAATCAGGTTGGTCCACACCTGGTTGAGTTCACTACCGTAGGCTTTGATCAATGGCAGCGACTCAGCATAGTCACGCGTGACAGTGATGTCTTTCTTCTTCAACTTGTACTTCAGAATTAACAGTGTGTTATCCAGGCCTTTATGTACGTCCAACTGCTGGACACTTGCCTGGTCCATGTAGCTGTATTCCTTGATTGCTCCAACCAATTCCGAGATGCGTGTCGTGGCAGTCTTAATCTCACTCGCCAGTTTCGCTGCTGCGAGTTGACAATTCACCCGGGCCAGTACATCTGCGGTCGCCGTTGAGGGAATTTCTCCCAACAGTTGTTCGAGTGCCGATGAATCCATGCCTGCTTCGACGAGATTGGCAGAAAGCTTCCATGGCTCGGCGATGCCATGTGCCTCGAGCCATTCGTTGACTTCGTCTTCCCGGTCACTCTGTTCGAGCGAGTTCAACTGCTTCGCCGTCGCAGTGTGATCGATTGCTTTCCTTTCGAAAGCGTCGATCGAGTCCTGCTGTTGGTGCGTGAGGTCATGAGCGCAGAGTCTCATGTCGGTCGAGCGCAACTCCTTCAAAGTTTCAATCAGGTCGTTTGCCGCACGTGTGGCGCCAGCCGCCGGATTATTGAGCTCGTGAGCAAGTCCGGCTGACAGTTTGCCCAGTGCCATTAATTTGTCCTGCTGCTGATCGAGCGTCGTCGATTCACGCACGCGATCGCTCATGATCCCGACGAGCCGTTGGACCAGCACCGGCATGCGCTGCATCATCTCGGGAAACAAAGTGACCGGAAACCACAACATTCGCACATCCGTCACTGCGTAACCGGTTACCGTGAACTCGGTCATGCGTGAAAACGGCAGCATTCCAGTCACTTCAGTTGACGGCTCGCCGGCCCGCGCGATGTAAACAATGTCGTGATCGGCTTCGTCCCAGTAGGCGTGTACTTCACCTTCAAGATAGACCACCATCCGGTCGGCCGGGTCACCTTTCCGAAACATGGCCTCACCCGCCGCAAATCGCCGCTCTTCAGAGTTGTCGGCGAACCATCGCAATTGATCGTCGGGCAGATCGGCAAACACATGGACGCGGCGAAGTGCCTCGACTTTATCCGGCGGCGAAGAGGACGTCGGAACGATTGAGTCAATGCCACCCGAAACTGTTTCTTCCATTTGTCACACGACCTTGCTTAGATATTGATGCACGAAGGAGATAGCAACCGATCCTTCGCCCACGCCCGACGCCACCCGCTTGACGGAGCCATGGCGAACGTCGCCGACAACAAAGATCCCGGGAACGTTTGTTTCCAATAGCCCTGGCTCACGATCGAGCTTCCAACCGTTGGGCCGTTTGCCATCGCGTGTGAGGTGTGGTCCGGAATAGATAAAACCCCGCTCATCACGTTCGACAATGTTCGCGAGCCAATCTGTATTAGGCGCTGCTCCGATCATGATGAACAGCGCGTTAGCGGTTACTTTGTTTATCTCATTCGTCTCCGCACAGTGAATGGTTATGGCTTGCAGATGATCCTCGCCGTGCGCCTCGACGACTGACGTGTTGAATTCGATTTGAATGTTTGGTGTAGCCTTCAACTGATTAATCAGATATTGCGACATCGAAGCGTTAAGTGACGAACCACGCACTAGCATCACGACTCGGCGCGCATACCTTGAAAAGTGCATCGCGGCTTGTCCCGCACTGTTAGCGCCGCCGACAACATAGACATCCTCGTCTTTAGTCGACATTGCTTCGGTCATCGCGGCGCCATAGTAAATACCGGCTCCGGTTAACCGTTCCACTCCCGGCGCGTCCAGCTTGCGCCACTGTACCCCCGTCGCCACGAGTAACGCGTGACAACTGAGCTCCTCTCCGCTTGCGAGTTTCAAAAGGCGATACGGACCATCGATTCTCACCTCAGTCGCTTCGGCCGAAATGATTTCGACGCCAAAACGTCTGGCCTGGACCACTGCACGCCGTGCAAGGTCGGCGCCGGTAAGTCCGCTTGGAAAGCCCAGATAGTTTTCAATGCGACTGGACATGCCTGCCTG
>DASTVU010000494.1:0-4024 GCA_035758935.1 Pyrinomonadaceae bacterium
CGGTCTGTTGTGTCTCTCGGCGTGGGTGGTAACAGCCCAGGAGCAACCGGCGACCCAGCAACCTTCAGCCGAAGAACTCGAGAAGCAAAAGGCCGAACGCGAAAAGAATGCCTACCGCCTGTTGGATCAGGTAATCGACGAGGCCCAGTCGTTGCGGCTCGTTGAGAATCGCGTGCGAATCCAAATCAACGCCGCCGACATGCTCTGGGACCAAAATCAGGGACGTGCCCGTGGCCTGTTCGGGATGGCGGCTGAAGGCGTTGCGGAGCTAGGGCGCACGCCTGTCAATCAGCCAAACAATCGACGCGGATTTCAGGACGGCAACAATTTCTCTTTTCAGGGACCTCAGGGCCCGCAGATCATACGCAATCTCCAATTGCGAACGGAACTGGTGTTAACTGCGGCTCGTCACGATGCAGCATTAGCGTATCAATTGCTCGCCTCAACTAAGCCACCCGCTAACGTGCAGCAACCCGCTGCCGATGGGCGTGGTCCAAGAATCCAACAACTCTCTGACGACAACCTTGAACAAACATTACTTGGGCGTGTCGCGGCTCTCGATCCAAAACTCGCTGCACAAAACGCCGAACAGATGATCGCAAAGGGTCAGTTTCCCAGCACCCTTTCCGAAGTGATCAACCAACTTTACAAACAGGATGCAGCGGCGGCTGAGAAACTCGCCGACAAGACCGTCAAACAAATTCAAGCTGCAAATATCCTCACCAAAACAGATGCAATTCAGCTCGTTCAAAACATGTTGCGTCCTGGACCACGTCCCGCAGGCGAGGCCTCGGCCTCCACGGCCACAGCGCCATCGACCGGCCGGCAGCCAGTGCTTGGACAAAGTGCTTACGTCGAATTACTGGCGACCGTTGTAGACGCCGCTTTGAAAGCTACTCCGTCTGCTGCCGGCGCACAGCAACCCGGACGGCGGGGAGTTGTAGTTGGCTCTGGTCCACGTTCGCAAACCACTCCACAACAACCAACCGAAGCGCAGATTGAGCAAAGCGTCGCTCGCCGCCTGCTAAATGGACTACAGTCGACGCTGCCGATGATCGATCAGTATCTGCCGTCAAAGGCGCCAATGGTGCGACAGAAATTGGCGGACCTGGGAATATCGAGTAACTCCATGGCGAATCTCGCCCAGACGTTCAGCGCGTTACAAGGCGAGCCAACGTCTGATGCTCTTGTTCAGGCCGCTCAAAGCGCGCCGCAGCAAATGCAATCGCGTCTCTACCAGCAAGCTGCAAACAAAGCGATCGACGAGGGCAACACCGAGCGGGCGCGCCAGATTGCAAACGACCACTTGCAAAACAATGCGCGCGACGTAGTGATGCAGCGAATTGATTTCAAGGAAATGGCGAAGAAGGCCGAGGGTGCGCGCATCGACGAGATCAGGCAATCGGTTGCGCGGCTGCAAACAGACAACGAAAAGATCGCCCTGTTGATACAAGTTGCCGGCGATGTGCAGAAGACCAATCAGAAGGTCGCACTTCAAATACTGGAGGACGCAAGGCAAATCGTTAACCGCCGTGCGACCAGTTACGAACAGTTCGAGCAGCAGCTCAGAGTCGCGCATGCGTTCTCGTCGATTGATCCGTCGCGAAGTTTCGAGGTTTTGGATCCGGGGATCAGTCAATTGAACGAGTTGCTTTCGGCCGCGGCGGTGTTGAGTGGTTTCGAGATCAACATGTTCCGCGATGGCGAAATGTCGATTCAGGGTGGAAATGGGCTGACCTCAACGGTGAGTCGATTCGGACAGGAACTGGCGGTGCTCGCCAGAAGCGACTTTGAACGCTCAGAAACACTAGCCGGAAGATTTCAGTTTGCCGAACCGAGGATCATGACCCGAATGTCAATCGTACAGGGCTTGCTCGGCGTGAAGCCCGCATCTGGACAGCGAGTCCTTTTCGGAAATGCTGGTGGTGGTGACAGTATCGTGATTAGACAGGATTAGTTTAGGAAGATCTTTGCCCCAAAGTCAGGAGCCGCACTTGGGCAAGGTCAGTACCGTAACGCGGTAGCGTCGGGTCGACGTTGAACTAAGAGACCGACCCGACGCTACCGCGTTAAGGTGCTGACCTTGTCCAACAATGACTCGAAGGCAAATCGATTAGGGAAACAAGGGGGTAACATTTGCAGCACTTAACTGAAGAGCCAGATATTCCACCAACAACACCATACGATCCAAACGACCCGGCACAAACGCCTGGTTCGATTCCCTTGCCTCCGGACTCGAACCCTCAACCTCAGGCCCCTGTTCGCGAGCCCGATCAGCCTACACCAATCACAGAACCCTCTACGCCTGAACCGACCAGACTGTAAAGGGGAGCCTTCGATTGCCGGCACTTTTGCGTTCTCTCTTCACAATTGCAGCCGCGAGATGGATCTTCCGGTTCTTTAGGAGGATGGGACTGCTTGGTCTCTTCCTCATGAGCGCCCTCGACTCGTCGTTTCTCGTGCTTCCCTTCGGAAACGACCTGCTGCTGATCGCGCTTGTAAGTTCCAATCGAAATACCTGGATTTGGATTCCCTACGTGCTTAGTTCAGCGATCGGATCCGTAGTTGGTGTTTTCGTGATAGACGTGATCATGCGAAAGGCCGGGGAGAAAGGATTAGAGCGTTTTATTAGCGCGAAACGAATCGAGAGACTAAAACAAAAACTGGAAAACAAAGGCGGCATCACCGTCTTCATTGCGACGCTGATTCCGCCCCCATTTCCATTCACACCAGTCGTGATGACGGCGTCGGCGTTACAGTCGCCACGTGGCAAACTGTTGACCGCAGTCTTTCTGGGTCGGCTCATTCGATTCGGCGTCGAAGCGGTGCTCGCGCTGTATTTTGGGCGTCAAATGATAGCGTTTCTGAACTCTGACGTGGTTAGTTACTTTGTGTACGGGTTGATAGGAATCGCGATAGTCCTGAGCACGCTGTCACTCCTTCGCTGGTTAAAGCGAAATTAGCCACAAAAAGCCATAAAACTCAAAAAATCGTTTGGCGTAATTTTTTGAGATTTTTCTGCCCTCCGTGTAAAATCCGGAGACGAAAAAATCCTCCTGAAGGGAGCCCGCAGGCATGCCAGAGACACGGGGCGTTCAAGCCACCGAAGAAGTAAAAGCAGAATGGTCCACGGCGTACAAGTACTACCTCAGAGCGCCGGGGGACCGGTTCGACAAGAAAAAGGATCGGACTCAACGAATCGACTACGTAGCCCAGGAAATGAAGCTGACTCGCAAACAGGCCAAGCGCCGCATTCGAAATTACGAAGCGTGGCAGCGAAATATCAAAAAGGGCATCGTACGCCCGTAACAGTCCGAATTATTAAGCTGTAAGACTGGACCTCACCCAGTTCTTTCAATCGCCCCTCCTAAATCAATCTGTGTAATCCGTGGATACATTTGAGCATTGCCGCGAACCTCGTTATATTGGTGGTCCCAATCCCCTTTTCGACAACCAATGACTCGGCAGGAGGTTAACGGTGAGATTCACTCGTCATGGCCGCCAATTGTGGCTGGGCCTCTTCTTCATTCTTTGCATAGGACTAGTGCTTATGTCGTGTACTGATAATCCAAATTCACTTTCATCGTCTGGCGCCGGGGACGCCGACAAATTCCTTGCGGACGCCGAAAAGCGTCTCATGGATCTGAGTATCAAAGCAGGCCGTGCTGATTGGGTGAAAAGCACCTTCGTCACTGACGACACTGAGACGCTGGCCGCTGAAGCAAACGAGAACCTGATCGCGGCAACAACCGAGCTCGCCGAACAAGCACGTCGATTCGACAATGTCGATCTCTCGCCCGAATCCAAACGCAAGCTCAAACTGCTGAAACTGTCCCTCACGCTGCCGGCGCCAAAAGATCCTGCCCTACGCAGCGAACTCACAAAGATCGCGGCCGGCATGGAAGGCGATTACGGCAAGGGCAAGTATTGTCCCGACGGCGACAAGGGAAAATGTTTGAGTCTTCCCGATCTGGAACAGATCATCGGCAGCAGTCGCGATCCT
The DNA here is from genome assembly GCA_035758935.1 of Pyrinomonadaceae bacterium. Classification (GTDB taxonomy): domain Bacteria; phylum Acidobacteriota; class Blastocatellia; order Pyrinomonadales; family Pyrinomonadaceae; genus PSRF01. The sequence continues at coordinate 4,004 of DASTVU010000494.1, forward strand.
GAAGAACTGAAGAAAGCGTGG
>DASTVU010000495.1:0-6071 GCA_035758935.1 Pyrinomonadaceae bacterium
TGCGGGCGCCGTCGGTGCCGGCATTACGCCGTTTGGATAAGCAATCCGGCCATCACGTCGGATCGCAGCAAGCGCTCGATCAGTCGCGTCACCGCCGGCGGTAACAAGCGCGGTGTCGATCCCATCGGGTGCAAATTCGCGGGCCACATCCAACACTTTGTCGCTATGCCCATCGACTGCTGCATCCGCACCAAGACGTTTGACAAAGTCCACTCCGTCTTCACCTGAAGCCACCGCAAACACGCGAGCTCCCAATAGCTTTGCGAGTTGTACCGCAAGGTGTCCGATGCCACCGCTGGCGCCGAAGATCATTACCGACTCGTCTGGTTGCAGATCGAGTACATCTTCAAGTCCCTTCAGTGCAGTGAAACCGTCACTTGCTAACACTGCTGCCTGGTCCATCTTGAGATCGGCGGGGATCAGTGAGGCATTCTCTGCCTTGACGACTGCATACTCGGCATAGAAACCACCTTTCGGGTTTCCCAGTTCTGCGGCATACACGCGGTCGCCTTCTTTCAGTTCTTTCACGTTTGCGCCGACAGCAGCGACTGTCCCTGCTCCGTCCGTTCCCAACACGTAAGGAAACTTAGGTTTCTGGCCCAGCACTTCCACGAATCCGCCTTCGCGTTCGAACGGATCCCACGCGCCAACACCGGCGCATTCGACGTGAATCAGTATCTCGTCCGCATCCGGTTCCGGGGTCGGTATCGTCTGCACCTTCAGCGTTTCCGGACCGCCAAAGCGATCAAGCGCGATCGCGCGCATTGTTTTTTCCTTAGCTTTTTTCGTCTGCGTCATATGATTACTCCTTAATTAGTTCTCAGGTATAGAGGTTATGACGCTGCGAGTTCAGCAGGGTTGCAGAACGTTTCTTTTTTTGTGTGAGTACGCTTTCAGATGCTGGGCCTGCGATGCCGAAGCTTCTCGGCTTCTTCGAGGAACTTCTTCGCGTCTCTTGCTGTGTTGACCGGCATGATACTCAGCACCGGATCTTCCGCATAAAACTTCTTAATCGCGTCGAGAATCGATTGCTGCAGATCATTTAGCGGAGCACTGCCCAGATCGACTGTTCCCATGAGGGTTTCGTCGAGCCTCGATGACGGCCCTGGATAAATTTTCCAGTCAGGCCACGTGCCGTGATCACGTTTCGTGGCAGTGAACACTTCAGTAAAGGGCGGCGCGGTGTCCTGACGTGGCCCGAGTGATGTCAGGCCCCATTTCTGTTGCATTGTTTGCAGGAAGGAGCAGTGATGCATTTCCGTGTTGACGATTGTATTCGCGGCAATGTGCGCCGACACCATCACCATCGGTACGCGAACACCCAGTCGTTTGAAATCGAAGCAAGCTTCTCCAATTCCGTTGTTGTTGAATTCGGCCGTGTTTGGTTGAGTAGCATCCGGCGGCACGACGTGATCGTAGCAGCCGCCGTGTTCGTCGAAAGTGATAATCAGCAAAGTATTCTCCCAGTTGTTCCCGCTCGAAGAATGGGAGTTGCGAATTGCCTGATAGACTTTCCAAACGATCCGGTCGCCGAGCAACACACTGCCCGGGCCGCCATCCGAATAGATCACTGAGTGGAACGACGACGGATGCATATCGTCATGCCACATGGCGTCTTCGAGAAAGTTGATGAAGTGCGGCTCGATGAAGGAGTATTTCGGCAGGTTCCCCTTTTCGCAATCGCGGAAGAAATTCGTGGCGAGTGGTTCGCCGCCCTCAAAATAGCGGAAGTAGTCTTCGCCGACCTTGTCCTTTAAATCACCCCAATGGACCAGCTTGGTAAAAGGTACGGCCAGATCCTCGTAGACGTGCCAACTACCGACACCAAACTGCGCCTCGAGCAAGTCAAATAGAGTTTTCCCCTTCGTGAATTTGGCCCACGTATCGAGGTCCCACGGAGCGTCACCGTGAGCCGGTGGATTGTCAACCCAACCCCAGGAAGTTGCCGCATGCCAGAACGCCCGATTGCACCAGGTCTGGCTCGGCACGGCACAGAACCAATGATCAAAAACTGCGAACTGCTGGGCCAGGGCACTCAGCACGGGGATAGAGCTCGGCGCAAAGCACTGCATGATTACATTGCTCTGATCGGCGACGGACTTGTTCCATTTCACCTCTGTCAGAGTGTTGAAGTAGTCTCTAACGAAGCCTTGCATCGTCACAGTGTCTGACGGAGGAACACCAAACAGTTGCGGAGTCACGTGTTCAAATATTTCACCCGGGTCGGGAAAGGGTTCGTGGAAGTTGGTCCCGATTGATACGGGAACCGGATTGCCGTTCTCATCGGGGTTAGTGAGGTTGTTGCCCACCACGCCCTCAAAGTGCTTCCCGGGTGGAACACCGTCCTGATAAAGATAGCCAAGTATGTTGTCAAAGGAACGATTCTCGAGCATTAGAACAACAACATGATCGAAAGTATCCAAAAGTGACTGGTCCATCGTCTCTCCCTGGTGTAACAGATTTTGATAAATGGCTTTGCCTAAAAAGTCGAAATCATTGTTGGATCGGTCAATACCTCCGCGGTAGCTGGTCCTAAAAATCGCGTTCGTGCTTGGATGAAGTCAGTACCGTAACGCGGTTCTATGAAAAGGGCTGTCAAGAAAAAACTTCGCCTTGAGCCGCCGAAAAGTTTTGGCGGCTAGCCCACGTACTCTCGAGGTTACACGAACCGTTCATCGTTACATCTTGTCAAACCGCTTTTGTTTTTTGCTTTGCCTGATTTGAATAGTCTTGTTGGTGGTCACTGAAACCGTGCCAACCATGGTTCTATCTGCGACTCCAGTCTGCTGGACCGGGCCTATGACTATTTCTGGTTATGCGTGGGGGCATATAGTAGCGTCTGGTCCTCGACAGCTTGGTCGGGACACCCGCGTTATTGATACTCACCCACGACCCCTGTATCGGCGCAAAAAGCATCTGACGGTTAAACTGTGATGTCTGGCGGCAACGGCCGTAGCGCTCCCGAGTCTTTGTTGCTGCTGTTTAGGTCGCCGCCAGTTTCATCCTTTCTACCTGAAATAACTCACCGCGTTTCCACAGTCTCAAGGTAATGGCAGCTAGCTGGCGGGCGATCGTCAACCTGGCTAAAGCTGGATCCATTCCTCGTTTCACGCGCGCCTCGTAAGCGGCCGCAAAAGGGCCCTGGTGCGCGGCGCTAGTGGCCGCTGTCTTGAAGACACGCTTTAACAGATGATTGTGATTACGATTTAACCCGCGCGTGGCTAGCGGCCGTCGGCTGCGGCGCAACACGCCATTAATTACTTCCTGATCTGCGGTCGTGCGCGTTACCACCGCTAAGCCCACGTAAGTCCAAAACTGACGTTTGCTGCGAAAGCGATGGGGACTACCCACTATCGCTAATAACTGCGCCACACTTACTGGTCCTAAGCGCGGCACACTCAGCAGCCACGGATAGGCAGCTTGCCGGCGTGCTTCGCGCAGCATTGCCAGTTTGGCTTGCTGCCGTAAAGGTTGCATTGCCGCTAACTGTTCATACAAAAAACCAGCGCGCGCTCTAGCGCCAGGCTCCGGCAGTTTTCGCAGCCACTGTTGCCTCCGCTCTGGGCCATAGATCCCCTGTCCCTGGCAGGTAATGGCTCGCCCCCGATAGAGGGCCTTCAAACGATTCATCACCCGAGTCGTGTCCTGGACTAAACATTCGTAGTTGCGCACCAACTCCTTCAACACGCGCACTCCGTGATCCTGATGATCGACGGCTTTCAACGACCCATTCCGTAACAACTCGGCTAACTTCTGCGCATCGATCCGATCACTCTTATTGCCCGTCCGCAGCAGCCGATTCTGCCGCGGATCGCAAACTATCACTGCGCTTACTAACGGCTGCACCACCTCATATAACCATTGCGCCTGCGTCCCCTCTTCAAACGTGACGAACACTCTTCCCCGCAGTCGTTGCAAGTAACTCCGTACCGCCGTCACTCCCGTCTGCAGGGTGATCGCCTCTACTACTTTCCCGGCGCCATTCAACACCACTATCACTATGCTTGCCTGATGTACATCCATCCCCACATAATACGTTTTCATAAGGGTTCTCCTGGGTGCCAACTTGAAGTCGTAGAACAACTCCAAACTAACACCTCTGGGGCGCCCTTTTCATATATATAGGTAGCGTCGGGTTAACTCCCGTAAGTGCAATAGTCCGGTTATTGATCCAACGTCCGCCCGACGCTACCGCGTTACGGTACTGACCTCATCCAAGAACGACTGTTGAGGCAATCGTTACTGAATACGCACCCTGACCTTATTGGTCGTCTTCCCTCTTAACGTCGCGCTAAAAAGGACCGACTGACCAGCCGGTAAGTTATCAGGCAGTTTCACCACAACCTGCGTCAAGAAGTCGAAGCCCGGCACTCTGCCGACAAACTCGACCGGCGCTGGATAAATAACTGACTGTGCATCCTCAGCTCTGACCAGCACAGCCGAACTATCTTCTCCGGGCAGCAAGTCCATGTTCATTCCAAACAAACTTATCCGTGTGCGTTGATCGGCGCTGAAGTTGATAACGGGATTTGTAAGCGAAAACGGATCTCGCAACTGCCAGACTGCGTCGAGTGCGATCGCGATGTCCGAACCCGTCTCGGAGATGAGCATCGGATCGGTGAACTGAACACGGACCACCGCACCCGAACCTCTCGCGAGGTAATGGAGACTGCCATTAGCATCAACTTTCAGATCCACCGGCGTGGGAACTCCCGTCGCAAAGCCGGCTGCTGTTCCCGTGGCTGGATCAAACACTCTGATCCAGTTGCTGCATAGATCCGCAAAGAAATACTTTCCGACAAAATTCTGCGGGAACCGGACAGTGTTTGGATTGTAAAAAGCGCCGCCGGCAATCGCACATCCGACCGTTGGGCCAATACCATGTCCATAAGCAAACAACGGCGACCGGAACGCGGGGTTCGACGTCGGTCCTTCGGTTTGATTCCAACCATAGTTCGAACCGGCAATGCCATCGTTGATTTCTTCCCACGTATCCTGGCCCACGTCGTTGATAAACATCCGTCCGGTTCCCGGTTGAAATGCGAACGTGAACGGATTGCGCAAGCCGAGGGCCCAGATCGATCGATTGTCACCGGTCGCGATGTTGAAGAACGGATTGTCTGTGGGAATGCTTCCATCTGAGTTGATGCGCAAAACTTTGCCGAGCCGGTTCGCGAGTGTTTGCGCATTTGAAGGCGTAGCATTCTCTCCCACAGCAACGTACAGCTTTCCGTCCGGTCCAAAATGGATTGCACCGCCATTGTGATTTTGTGCCGATGAGAGATTGTCGAGCTCGAGAATGATCGTCTCACTGCCGGGAACTACAACGTCGCCATTCGCAGTGAAGCGGCTCACGCGATTGTGTCTCGGCGTGCTCGGGACGGTGTAATAGAGATAGAGGAAGTTGTTGCTCGCGAAGTTTGGATCGAAAGCGATTCCGAGTAGTCCGCGTTCACCGCTGGGATCGACACTCAGCGTCACGAAGGGTGTGGGTAGTAAGACGCCGTTCTTGATCACACGCAGGGCGCCACCCTGCTGACAGACGAAGATGCGACCGTCGGGCGCAATGTCCATCGCGGTTGGATTGGAAAGTCCTGTGACTGCAGTTTCAGTGAAACCGGCAGGCAGCGTTGCACCGTTGGTCAAGGGAAGGTAGACCAGTAGAACGATAAATCCGAGAAAGCAGTTTTTAAGCATTTCAGAGTGCTCAGGGAGAGGCGCGGCAATAATAGCAAGGTTTAGACAGGATTGTCAGGATTTTCAGAATTAGCAAGATGACTCATGTAAATTTTGCTAATCCTGCAAATCCTGTCACTGGCTTGGCGCGAAGTAAGAGCGGCGCCCGTAGATTTGATACTCCGGGTGGCCCTTCACTGAAAAATCGATCTTGCGCCGCTTCCCATCGCGCTCTTTGTTAGTTGGATAATAGCCAACGATGTAACGCTGGTTGATATCAGAAAAAATGCGAGAGTAGATCGCGTCAGCCTCTTCCGGCTTTTGCAGAAACTCCGTCCATCCACCGGTCAGCGGCGCCACACCCGCGAGCGCTGACTGCATCTTCGCAGTCCTCT
>DASTVU010000496.1:0-2252 GCA_035758935.1 Pyrinomonadaceae bacterium
GCGCTCGACCGGCTCGACTTTCGCAAACTGGCCCACCGCGATGATCATGCAATAGGGTGGAATCGGCACACCTTCTGAGTAGGTCCAGGTTCGTTGACCGGTTGCGGTTGTTTCAACGTGGTCCAACTTTCCATTCGCAACTACTTCCTGATTAGCAGGAGCCGTGATGTTGAAAGTTACTGTTGCTTTAGCCGCCGGATGATCCAGCGCCGGTATCCAGTGATGAACGCGATTGGGCCAGTTGTCGCCGACTGCGGCAGGGTTGCCGTCCTTGTCTTTCGTGAGAATAAGTCCATCTTTTGGTTTGCCGTGATAGTCGACTGTCAGCGGTAAAGAATCGCCTGGTCTGGTGTCTTCCGAGAGCGTGATGAGAAGCTTTCCGTTTTTGTGTGTGAATTCAAGTGCTTTCGAATTGAGCGTCACGCGATCGACGGTGAGTTCGCCGAAGTCGAGATCGATCATGCGCGTTGGTTTCAAAATGCGGACGTAAATACGGGCGCTCGCAGAAGTGATCTCAGAGAGTTGATCGTTGAGCGTGATGTTGACGAGGTAATGCTGCGGTTGCCAGTTGGCGATGAGTCGCTCGACTCGCGCTGCGAGTGCGGAGGAAGCAACGACTAGCAGGAGGAAGATTACTCGCGCAGAGGCGCAAAGGCGCAAAGGAAGAAGGTTCATCGGATTCCGAGCATTAGCAAAGCTGAGCGATCGGAGACTTCGCGCTCGGTGTTGAGCCAGGCGTGGTAGGCAATCAACTCGTCGTCGGTTACGGGACGATTGCCGAGCTTCGCGGTTGGCGTTCGTTCGAAGGCGCGGTTTGTCAGCGCCATGTGTGCCGTGCGCACGGGTAAAGGAGTCCCTCGAGATAATGCTGCTTCGGCTGATTCAACGTCTGGAAAAAACTCGTCGTAAGCAAGCAGGTGCCAGACGGTGTCAGCACCTTCGCCTTCGACTGCGAGGACGCGCAGCAGTCCGAAAGCGCTCTCAAGTTGAAAAATTAGATCGTCGCCTGGAGACACGGATTTACGCTGATTGATTACGGATTACTTCGTTATAAGCTGCGAGCACTTTATCAGCCATGTGCGAGGCTGTGTAGTGCTCACGCACGCCTTTGAAGCCGTTGGTGCTTAGTTCGCGCGCAAGGTTCTCGTCTTTGTAGAGCTTTAGAATACCGTCAGCGAGACTTTGCGGATTGTCGGGTTCCACCAGCACACCGCCGCCCGTGATCTCAACGATCTCAGTAAACGCTCCACGACGTGGTTGGACCACAGGCACGCCACAACTCATCGATTCGAGTAATGAAACTCCCTTGGGTTCGTCGTATGTTGCCGGCAATGACATCACGTCGAGACTACGCAGAAACGCGATCTTCTCGGCGCGATCTATGACACCGTGATAGCGAAACTCGTGGTCGAGACCGGCGTCTTTCAGATGCTTCTGAACCTCTTCAAGGTACGGTTTGCAATCGGCTGCCATGTAGCCTGCAACTTCGAATCGTCCTTCAGGTAAGTCTCCGGATTTCCTCATCAGCCGATACGCTTCCGCCAGCACATGTAATCCCTTCTCAGGCGCGACGCGACCGAGAAATCCAACCGTGAATGGACCACTACGATCCGGTGCTCGCATTTCAAAACCGTTTGGATTGATGCCCAGCGGCACCACACGAATCTTCTCGCGCGGAATCCCGAGATAGCCCGGCATGAAATCGGCGTAATACTCGGACACGGATAGGAACAGATCTACGTAAGGCAGATGATCGCGGATCAGAGTCATGGCCTCAGTACGGTAGGGATCCTGGAGGCCATCAAGGAATAGATCTTCGCCCTGGAGTGTGCACAGGATTGGCGCGTTCAATGCCTCTTTGATTGGCTTGGCCATGCTGAGCAGCAGGGTGTATGGGAGATTGATAACGTCGGGCGGCGACTGATCTTTGACCCAATCAATAAATTTGAAGATCTCCTTACGCTGAAATCCATCCTCTCCTTTCAAGACGGAAACAGTCATCTCGCCGAGCATCTTCGGATTCGTCGAGATGGATCGACGCGACGCAAGACTCAAAACCGTTTTTGAATCCCACAAGCGATCCAGCCAGCGTGGTGTCTTGCGAAACACGGGAACATATTGTTCGAGGTAAGCACTGATGCCACCTAAAACAACATGATCGCTACTGACATTTGGTTCGTCGGTGAACGTCGGTGTGTAAACAGGGAGGAGCATCACGTCGTGACCGCGCGCGATCAACTCGGTGGCCATCG
>DASTVU010000497.1:0-20656 GCA_035758935.1 Pyrinomonadaceae bacterium
GCGTTGCTTGAATGCAAGCGCTGCTCCTGCAAGAGCCAACAGAGTCATCACCGCCAACGCGATCGAAAGCAAACGCAGACGCGCGGCTGATTTCGCTTTCTCCTCGACTCGGGCCTGTGCTTCGGCCTGTTGCCGTTGTTCTATCGCGAGCCGCTCGGCTTCCGCTCGCTCCTCCATTTGTGAATAGCGTCGACGCCAATCCAGAATCGCCGCAGCCAGCTTATCGTGACGGATTTCGTAACGCGGAGAATCAGGTTGGCCCGGTGGTGGGTCGACGGGTTGCAGAATGCGAGCATCTCGGTCGCAGAGCTTCTCCAGTAGGCCGGTCAGTCGTGTCTCGTCCGTCCGTGTATATTCGGACAAAGCTGAAACCGTGTGCGCGATCTTGGTACCGTCGCGGGTGACCAGGTAATAAAACAGCTGCGCCGCAGTTCGTTGCTCATCGGCCTCGAGTCTTTGCATGACCGCGTCAACGTGCGTCTGCACGATTCGTTTTGCACCGCCGAGACTATCGAGCGTGGCCAGTCGCAAAGTGCGCGAGCCGGCGCCGACTTCCTCTTGCCAGAGACGCGTCATGACGAGCTGTAAATAGGAAGTCTCGATTCGGTCGTCAGTTGGGGGCTGATCAGACGTGGTTTCAACAACGCCACGTCCGCCACTTCCCAGCACGACTTCGTTGGTCTTTACCTGATCCAAAACAGCGTCAACGAGAGCTGGTTCAATGCTGATCGATGAGTTCGGGTGCAGCGAGTTGTAGGTTCGCGCCGGTTCAGTGATTGCGGCGCGAGCCGCGTTGCGGTCGAGATGATCGATACGCAAATAGTTGTCGAAGAGGTTGGGGATACGTCCTTTAAAGCGGTCAAGTCTCGCCAGTGCATCTTCACGAATTGAGATCAGAAAACTGACTCTCAGATCGGGTCGATTGACGGCGCGCGGAAACTGAACGGCAAATGAGTTATCACCATCCTCCTGGGCGTGATAGAGAAAGTATTCTTCAAACTGATCGAGGATGATGAACAGGTCACCATCAATTGCCTGGGACCAGGCTTTCAGAATCTCAGGCAGCTCGCGCAAATCGTCACCGGGAACCTCTGCTCCGTTAGGTACCAATGATGACAGCGCCTCACGGAGCCGCAGCTCAAGCACTTCGACGGGATTGTCGCGCCAGGAGTTGAAGACAACCACGCCAAATTCAGGCGTACCTCGCTCGCTCAAGTTTTTCCGTGCGAGTTGCTGCAAATTATGAGCAACGCCGGCGCGTAGAACTGAGCTTTTGCCAACACCACTGGCTCCGTAAAGCAGAGTAAGACGCGAGGCCATCAGATTGGCGGTGATGATTTCTCGCTCCGCTTCACGCCCGAAGAAGAAAGGGGCGTCTTCTTCTGAATATGGCACTAGTCCTTTGTAAGGCGTATCGCGAAATGTCTGTTCAGTCATAGCGCACCTCCGGACTGCGGCATCTCCTGGACGTACTTGTTGAGTGCTGCAACGTAGTCTTCAAGACGAATGTTAAGGATGTCCACGTCGCGTTTGAGCCAAAAGCGCAGGTCCAATTCTTGCGGGTCGAGTTGAATGGCCCACGACTTATACGAAAGTTTCTGTTCACCCCAAATGCGGTGCAGGATTACTCGCAGGTTCCAGTCACGCAGGCTATAGCCCATAAACAAGAAATGGCTGCGGCGCATCTTTGCCGCCAGCAGCACCGGCACAAGATTAGAGATGTCTGTGCGAGTGAGAAAATCAATGTAATGATCTTCAGTAATGACGTAGCTGTCTCGTTCGCCGGTAGCGCGATCCACCGCGCCGTGAATCTTTAAAATGACAGTGCGCTTGTCAGTTGACACCTCTTTATATTCATTGGGCTTGTCTACGAGGCTGTTTGCACCATCAGGGGACCAATGCCAGAACTTCCCTCGATGCTCGCCGTCCGCCATGTAAGCAACGAGGTCGTAAGGCTCGTTCGCCTGCTGGAAGGCGTGCTCTAAGACATCGTCATAATTGGTAGTGACGATCAATTGATAACGAGGCTGCATTTGTTTAGCGCGCATGATGCCGGGCAAGCTTGCCAGGAAGGTGTGCAGTGGCGTTGGTGGATAGTCTGCGTCGAATAGTATGCGTAATTCGTCGTAAAGCGGACCGGAACCAGTCATCACAGCAATGTGTTGAGCCACACGCAACAGATCAAGCGGATACGCGATGCGATGTTTGGCGTGGCAGTTAGGGCATTCGACCTCTTGCCCTTCTGATGAGTAGCCGAAATCGTCAGCCAGAAGCTTGGCCAACTCGCCCCCGCTTGGCAGGTCTTTACCGCGTTCGAAGATGGTACCTTCCCGGCGACCACACAAATTGACTCCAGCGCCGAGAAAAGGCACCAGCCGACCATCGGCGATGCCTTTCAAAACCATCTTGTAATGCGGCTCAAGAGAATCGCTCATGGGTAGGTTCCGTCCTCTCGTTAACGGTGTGCGTTAAAGTTTCTTAATCCCAGTCACAGGACATGAGGTCCGCGAAAATCGTGGCTCAAATTAGGTGTTGGTGCTACACTACACCGTCTCTTCCCCCTAAACCACTCAAAAGTGAAACGGACTGCAGACCTTTTAACCCGAAGGAAGGTCACATATGGATGTCCCCCAATTTATCGCCGGCAGATTCAGAATAGAGCGCGAGATTGGAACCGGTGGCATGGGTACTGTCTACCTTGCCACGCATCTCGATCTCGAGCGTCCTGTCGCGGTCAAGATCATCAGACGTGAATTCGCAGGCGACGCCGACGTCGCCGATCGATTTTTTCGCGAAGCGAGAACGATGGCCAAGTTGCGCCATCCGAACGCCGCGATGATCTTCGACGCCGGAAATCTTCCTGATGGGCGACACTTCATCGTGATGGAGTTTGTCGAAGGCGAGACACTCTCACAGGCGCTCGCTCGCGAAGGCCGTTTCGCCTTCTCAAGAGCGGTCGGCATCGCAACGCAGATCTGCGATGTTCTCGAAGAAGCTCACCGGCTAGGGATCGTCCACCGCGACTTGAAACCGTCAAACATCCTGCTCGGCAAGCGCGGTGTTTGTGTGCTCGATTTTGGTGTCGCGAAAGTTCTCGCTTCATCGGCTGAATCAACTGCAACACACGCCAGCACAGGTTCGGGTCAGTTAATCGGAACGCCGCGTTATATGTCGCCCGAGCAGTGTTTGGGGCAGCGCGTTGGCGCCCGCAGCGATCTCTACAGTCTCGGCGTGTTGTTGTATGAAATGCTCGCCGGACGACCGCCATTTGTCGATCCACTTCAATCAGCTTTGCTCGTGAAACAGGCGACAGCAGCCGCACCGCCTTTGCCCAGACTCAGGCAGGACATTCCGCGTTCGCTCGCGCTCGCTGTTCACTCTTTGCTTGCGAAACGTCCCGAGGATCGACCGCGAACTGCTGCAATGGCGAAGACGTTGTTGGAACGCAGTCTCGTGCGTACGGACACCGTGCCGGACATGGAACCACTGTCGGCGATGGTTGCGGCCGCGGATGCTGGACGAAACCTTGTGTTTCGAGTTGGTGCGCCGCTGTTTTTGGTGACGACTTTTGGCGCCCTGTTGGCCTGGGGATATACCGGCGAGAGTGCGCCTGAACGGCGAATTCCGAATAACGCTCTGCCAGTTGCAGCTTCACAAATTCAAATGACGCCAGCTTCCTGGCGCAATGAGGTGGCGCCCAATGGAGTCGCCGCGGCGCCGTCTAAAAATTCAGCTCCTATCGAGCAGATATCCCTCGACCAGGCACGCAAAATCGCGGCGAAGTTTGCTCGTGGAGCTGTCGGTGATTTGGAAATCGTTGATACCGATTCGGGACCGGCAATTGTGGTTGTGAACAGTCAACGAAAAGCAGGCACGACTAATTTCCTCTTAATTCAGAAACGCGATGGCAAGTTTCGACAGATTGGTCAGGGCAAGCTCGATGCGGTAGGGTTTAGTCACGCGAGCTGGAATGCTGAGCTTGTCGATGCGGACGAAGATGGGTATCAGGAATTGTTGTTCAGCGGAAAAGACCCCACGGAGAACCGAAACCTCAGACGCCTTATTTTGTTCGTTCCGAATGATAGACGCACCTATTCAATGCAGATGACCGGCGAAACTACGCCTCGCGGCACCCCCCGAATTCAATGGTTATCTAACGCGGTCGGAACCGATGCCGCCGCTTATCGAACAGCCCTCCGTCAAAAAGCGCGCTCGATAGTGAATAAGAAGCGGTGACAGGATTAACAGGATTTTTTACTAGATTCACAAGATGTATCCTGTAAATCCTGATCCCATCTTGTCGATCCTGTCCAAATATCCGTTTGAAAGCGTGCTTCCTGTACAATTTTCAACCGGCAAGATAACCTTTTCCCCTCGAATAACATCAATTTGCAGCATATGGAGTTATCAGTGAAACGTCGCTCGCTTGTCTTATTGCTTCTTTTAACTTTGCTGTCGCCGTCAACGCTGTTGGCTCGGATTCTGCCGCCGCAACAACGTGCGCCAAAGCCGACCACCGCGGCTCCGGCCACGGCGCCAACGCGACTGCCGGAAGCGAAGATCTTCAGCCAGGTGCTTCCGAACGGTTTGGAAGTGATCATTCTCGAAGATCATTCAATCCCACTCGTCACGATCGAACTCGCGGTTAAAAACGGTTCTTACACCGAACCACCCGAGCTCAACGGCCTCTCGCACTTGTACGAGCACATGTTCTTCAAACAGAACCGTGCGATTGCGAACGCCGAGGACTATCTGCGCACGATCGGACAAATGGGTATCGCCTATAACGGCACCACGCGCGAAGAGGTAGTTGACTACTACTTCACGACCACGAGCCCAAACATTCGCACGGCGATGCAGTTCATGAAAGACGCGACTCGTTACCCGTTGTTTGACGAGCGGGAGTTTAATCGAGAGAAACAGGTAGTGATCGGCGAGATCGACCGCAATGAGTCGAATCCGTTCTTTTATCTGAGCAAGGAGATGAACAGCCGGCTCTTCTTCAAGTACACGAGCCGTAAAAATCCACTCGGAAATCGCGAAACGGTTGGCGGATCGACCACCGAAATGATGCGTTTGATCCAACAGCGCTACTACGTGCCAAACAACTCAGCACTAGTTTTGACGGGTGACGTGAACCCGACTGAAGTGATGAAAATGGCGCAGGAGTTTTACGGCGACTGGCCCAGGCGCGAGAAAGATCCGTTTGTTGAATTCCCGCTCGTGGAACATCCGCCGTTGCCAAAGAGCGAAGGCGTTGTGATTCAACAGCCGGTGCAGAATGTGATCATCAACATCAGTTGGCATGGTCCATCGATCGGCAAAGACAATCCGGCAACTTACGCTGCCGACGTCTTTTCTTTCATACTGCGACAACCGAATTCTAGATTTCAAAGGAACCTCGTCGATACGGGTTTGGTCACCGGCGTCGATCTGAGTTACTACACACAACGCAACGTTGGACCAATCTCGCTCATCGCGCAAACAACTCCCGATAAAGCACGAGCAGCGATCAAAGCTCTCTATGAAGAAGTGGCTCACTTCAACGACAAGGACTACTACACTGACGAGCAGCTCGAGAGTGCCAAAGCACTTCTCGAAGCTGACGATCTCTATGGTCGTGAGAAGTTGAGCGACTACACACACACGCTGAGTTTCTGGTGGGCATCGACGGGACTCGAATATTTCCGCGGCTACCTACCACGACTGCGCTCCACTTCTCGCGCCGATATCAGCCGCTACATCACTACCTACATTCAAGGGAAGCCCCACATCGGTCTCGCTTTAATGTCACAGGAAGCGCAAGCGCGGATCAAAATTCAACCGGAAGAGTTAATGGGGCAGTAAAAACGCCGGCAAAAATAGTGAGTCAATTTATGAATCAGTTGGAACAGAAATCGGGTATGTCTAATCGCGTGAAATCTATTCGCAGTGTGATCAGCAGCACGTTGCTGGCGGCAATCTTATTTGTTGCCGGCATGGGCTCTTCGCAAGCTCAACAGATCACTCCACCGCCCAGGCCCCTGACACAGCCGCAGGCTCAGGCACAACAGTCCATTCAGAGCGTTGTCGCAAACCAGGCGGCGCTTGTCAGCGAGTTTGACGTTAACGGGCTGAAGGTGCTTTTGAAGCGACGTGAGGGAAGTTTAACCGTCGCTGCGGGGCTGTTCATTCGTGGTGGAGCAGCCAACATTAACGCGCAAAATGCGGGCATCGAGACGTTGATGCTCAGCGCGGCGACGGAAGCGACTACAAACTTCCCGCGGGACAAAATGCGCTCGGAGTTGTCGCGCATGGGCACCGTGATCGGAAGCAGCTCCAACAACGACTACTCGGTGCTTTCACTCGCCACTACGCGCATGCACTTCGATCGCTCGTGGCAGATCTTCAGTGACGTTGTTTTGCGGCCCTCGTTTACGAAAGATGACGTTGCCCTCGTGCAGCAACGACAAGTTGTTTCGCTCAGCGACGACACAGACAATCCGGATGTCTATCTGCAAAAGTTGCAGGAGCGCGTTGCTTATGCCGGTCATCCGTATTTGAACAACACGAGTGGCACGCCGGAGACAGTCGGAAAGCTGACGCCGGAGGATCTACGCGCTTATCACACGAAGTTGATGGAGACTTCGCGGCTGTTGCTCGTGATCGTTGGTGATCTAAATCCTGGTGACGTCCGCCAGTTAGTGACAACGAGTTTCGGTAAGTTGCCGCGTGGAACGTACAAGACGGAATCAATGCCACAACTGGCGTTTGACAAGTCGTCGGTTGAAGTCACGCCTCGTGAGCTGCCGACAAACTACGTCCAGGGATTATTCACAGCGCCATCGCTGACTTCGCCCGACATCTACGCGATGCGTATCGCGAGCTCGCTGTTACGTGATCGCGTGTTTGAAGAAGTTCGCGTGAAGCGGAATCTCTCATACGCGCCGGATGCGTTTCTGCGAACGCAGGCGGCGAATGTCGGTGGGTTGTACGTCACCGCAGTTGATGCGAATCAATCGATTCGACTGATGCTGAGTGAGATTGCGCGGTTACAGAGTGAGCCAGTTGGCGCGGACGACATTCACGCGGTGATTGCGCAGTATCTAACAACCTACTACCTCGGGCAAGAGACGAATGCAGCGCAGGCGGGCGAGTTGGCGCAATATGAATTGATCGGTGGTGGGTGGAGAAACTCCGTCAATTTCCTGGAGAAGCTGACGGCAGTGACGCCGGCGGATATTCAGCGCGTCGCGCAGAAGTACATGAAGAATATTCGGTTTGTGGTGCTGGGTAATCCGAAGAGTGTTGATGAAGGCGTGTTTACAGGACACGCTGGTGAATAACGAAACATCGAATAGAGCGCCACCTTGGAGTGCGCCAACTTGTTGGCGCTTTAGTATTTTTACCAAAGCGGTGACAAGTCACCGCACTCCAAAGAGGAGTCCTATTTACATCGTTTCTCGCAGATACTTCTCGTAGAGCTTTCCATCGAGCTTCTGCAATATCCGCGCGTTCGCGGCGGCCATGCTTGGATTTCCGCTGTCGGAGTAAGCAATCGCTAAATTGTAAAAAGTCTCAGCATTGTCCGGACGCAGGCGTGCGGCCTCTGTGTATGAGTCGATCGCTTCGCGCAGCCGGCCGGAATAGTAATAAGCGTCGCCGAGCTTGTTATGAATGTCCGCATCCATTGGCTTGAGCTGTAGCGCCTGCTGATAAGCGCGGATAGCTTCCTGCGCTTTACCCTGCTTCACTCTGCAATAGCCAACCTGTACCCACGTTTCAGCGCGCTTCGGATTCTTGTTCGCCGCATTCTCGAAGTACCCGAGGGCGTTGTCGTAATTCCCGAGCCAGAGCGAATCCAAACCCGATTTGTACAACGTCTCCGCCACGTCGCCTTTACCCTTCAACGCGAACTCCGACAACGGCTGGAGCTTTCCGGCAGTCAGTTGCGCCACACGCGCCGCTGCTATTGCGAGGTTAATGTTCTGTCCGTTTGTGACTTTGATTGTCACAACGCCCAGAACCTGTCCCTTCAAATTGAAAACCGGACTGCCGCTGTTGCCGTGCGAAATCGGCGCAGTGATTTGAATAATGCGATAGCTGTTGGGAACTTCCCGAACTGCCGACACAATCCCGTCGCTCACTGAGCCCTCGAGCTTGAGTGGATTGCCAATCACGAAGATCGGTTCACCCTCGTCAGGCAGCTCACTCGCCAATTCAGTGCTTCGCGGTCGCTCGGTTGGGGTTTCGACACTCAGCAACGCCAGGTCGCCTTCCTCGTCGATCGCGAGTGTGCCGTTTATAGGAAAAACTTTTCCTTTGCCATCGAGAGTCTTGATCTCCGCTCTGGTTGCGCCACGAATCACGTGCAGGTTCGTCACTACCTGACCCGGACGTAGAAAGAAGCCGCTACCAGTCATCAGTGCTTCACCACTCGCGTCGTAAGTCGCGATGGCAACGACGGCTGGTTTTACTCGCTTTACGAGGGTTGGAAGGCTTTCCTGCGCGTGAACAGTCGCTGAGAGGAGAGTCAATACAAGAGGGACAAAACGGAGGTAACTTCTCTTTTTCATTGTCGTTAACCCGAACAAAATGGAGAACTTCGGCGCGTGAAAGGGGATCACGGCGGGGATCTCGTCACTAATTGGCAAAAAGATGAGCGGCTCGAGCTGGAGCCCCGTCGGGACCTGAGGTGCGCAGCGCAACTCGGGTGCGACATATTAACGCAAAATAGTCACGGAGTGGAAGGTTTTTGTGAAGGATTTGACAAGAAGTTTGTAGACCACAGATTACACAGAGTTATCTATGTAATCTGTGGTCGATTTAGCTGGTTACGGAACGATGGTGATTGTTCCGACAGCCGGTCCGACTGGTAGTGCGCCCACAGCACTTTCCATCGTGATTACCAAACCGAAGTCCGTCAGCGTCGTTTCCGACCTGATTTCCGCTTCATTGCGGCCTGCTGCATTTACAACCTGGCCAAGTTTGGTGAACTTGTTATCGGGTGATACGGCCCAAAGAATAAAGCTCTGACCTGCCGGTGCTTCCTTCAGGTCGTGGAAACGCATTTTAATCTCGGTTGGTCCGTCTTTCCGCGGAGTAATAAACACATTCGCGCGCGCACCCTGGAGAGCACCAGTGAAATCTACTTTGATTTTGGTGTCATCGCCTTTCTTGTACGCTGGGATATTGAGCAATGGCGCTGTGTAGGTGGTCTTCGTTTCCGTCATCGGCACGACGATCGTCGTGTTACCGCTTGGCGAACTGACCACTGCTCCTGGCGTTGCGGTTACTGTGGTTTGTGCTTGCGCAACTCCTGGCGCCGCTACGGCCGCAACTGTCTCACCTGCGGGACTCGTTAACGGAACAACAGTGAAGCCTTCGGGCACTGCACTCCTGAAGAGCACTTTGGTATTTGCATCATATGCTGTCAAAGCCGGCTCGGGCGCAGCAACTAGCATGAACCTCGAAAGCGGTGTGGTTGCCATTAGGGTTCCGGTGCCATTCGAAATGGTCACAGGACCTAGCGCAGTAACTACACCTTTGTCATCAACTGCATAAAGAGTCATCGCAGATAGATCTGCGGGAACATCGGTTAGGTTCAGTTTGATCCTGGTCCCATCGTCGTCACGGAGAATGGTGGCCACTCCCTTTGCACCAGTTACGTTAATCGGGGTCAGGGCAACTGTTACTTCTTTCTTCGCGGGATACTCAATTATTGTGTAAGTACCGTCGGGATTCTGCACCGCCTTGGTGACGGTTGTTGTTTGTGCGAGAGCGATGGCGGCAATTGCGAGAGTCAGAATCGCAGCGCCCAATACGCTCAATACGTGCTTGCTCATTAGTGTACCTCCCTTGTGGTTAATCAATAGTGATTAATTTGTTGAACCCCGGGGGAACTAATGTCGGGGAGACGCTCTGAGGCGTAATCTAAATTAGAGAAGCCGCAAGAGTTATGCCAGCTAAGGTACTGAGGAAATCGATGAATTGAGACAGAGATCGCGACGGGGAACGGTACAGTACTGTACGGTGAGGGAACTTGCCACGGATTTACACAGACAGAAATCCGGATTTTATCTGCGTAATCTGTGGTTAAAGTTTGTCAATAACTTTTCAACTCTACGATAGCTTTGGCGACGTCCGATGCCTGTGGCAGGATCGCGTCTTCGAGTTGTGGAGCGTAAGCAACAAACGTATCAAGCGCACAGACGCGTTTGACCGGCGCGTCGAGATACTCAAACAACTCATCCGTTATGCGCGCCGCTATCTCAGCGCCATAACCAAACGAGAGCGAATCCTCATGCGCGACGATCACGCGGTTGGTCTTCTTCACACTTTCAGCGATAGCGTCCCAATCAAACGGCACGAGGCTGCGAAGATCGATGATCTCGACGGTGATGCCTTCCTGTTCCAACTGTTTCGCAGCCACAATTGAACGTTGAACGAGGGCGCCATACGTAATGATCGAGACATCCGTGCCCTCGCGAACCTTTTTCGCTTTGCCGAATGGAATCATGAACTCGTCAGTCGGATACTGCGACTTGTTGTATGCCTGTCGATAGAGATGTTTGTGCTCGAGAAACAGCACCGGATCGTCGCAACGAATTGCGGTGCGCAAGAGTCCGTTTGCGTCGAGCGCATTCGACGGATAGATCACACGCAAACCGGGAATCTGTGTAAACGTCGAAACACCGGATTGCGAGTGATAAACAGCGCCGCCTTTCAGATAACCACCAATCGGCACGCGAAGCACAACAGGCGACTTCCACTCATTTCCCGAGCGCCATCGCAGCAACGCGAGCTCGTTACGAATCTGATGCATCGCGGGCCAGATGTAGTCGAAGAACTGGATCTCGACCACCGGTTTGAGACCACGCGTCGCCATGCCGATAGCGCGTCCGACGATGTTTGCTTCCGCAAGCGGCGAATTAAAGACGCGCGCACTGCCATGCTTCCGCTGCAAATTAGCGGTGACTTTGAAAACACCGCCCTTGCCTTTCACATCTTCCAGGTACTGGTCGCGCGAACAGTCGGCTACGTCTTCACCAAACACGACGATGCGCGGATCGCGCGCCATCTCCGTATCGAGACAACGATTGATCAGGTCGACCATTGTGCCCGCATTTCCAGAGAGCTGAACGCCATCCTCTGTGTCGAACTCTTTTGCGCGTGGATCGACATCGGGCGAGAAGATGTATTGCATTGCAGTTTCTTTGGCGGGTTGAGCACTGGACAAAGCAACATCGGCGGCTTCGTTAACGATCCGATCGACTTCGTTCTTGATCTTTTGCAGCTCGTCCTGATCGAGCACTCCTTCGTCGATGAGCAGTGCGCCAAAACGCTTCACCGGATCGCGCTCGGCATCGCTGGCACGTTCCTCGTCGGGTCGATAAAGCTTTTCGTCGTCTGAAAGCGAGTGTGAATAAGGTCGAATAACTTTAGCGTGAACCAGCGCTGGACCTTTTCGCTGGCGACAGTAGTCAACCGCTCGCCGCATCACTTCCAGAGATTCAATCGGGTCGGTGCCGTCGCATCGCTGCAGATAGAGTGACGGAAAATTCTCGACCAGTTTGGAGACGTCGCCACCGGCAGTTTGCACTTCAACGGGAACACTGATCGCGTAGCCATTGTCTTCCAAAAGAAATACTACGGGCAGCTTCAGATTCGAAGCAGTGTTGAGTGCTTCCCAGAACTCGCCTTCGCTGCTCGTGCCGTCGCCGAGTGAAACGTACGTGACTTCATCATTGCGGAAATTGGTAACGCGCTTTTGGAGTTCCGGAATAAGACTGTAGCGGTAACTAGCCTCGGCGCAGCCGACTGCTTGCAGCAATTGCGTTCCTGTCGGGGAAGATTGCGAGACGATGTTCAGCTTCTTGTGACCCCAGTGCGAAGGCATCTGGCGTCCATGTGAATTGGGATCAGCTTCGGCGCCGACAGCGGAAAGCAACATCTCCAAAGGCGTCATCCCGAGCTGCAAACAAAGCGCGCGATCGCGGTAGTACGGATAAAACCAATCGTAAGCGGGCTTCAGCACAACTCCCGCAGCCACCAGCACCGCTTCGTGTCCCGCGCCGCTGATTTGAAAGAAGATTCTATTCTGTCCCTTGAGTTGAATCTCTTTGTCGTCGAGACGTCGCGACAGGTACATCGTGCGATACATCTCGATCAGCAGTTTGTGATCCGGCAAGTCGGAAGTTTTGGTCGGGGCCGGTTTCGGACTCGGCACTGCTTTCGGAGTCGGTCGTGGTCGCAATTCTTCGACGGGCTCTGGTGTTAACGGAGGTGACGTTGGTCCAGGTGCCATGCCCATCTCGGCCTCGTGTTCAGGCTCTTCGGTGGTGGGCGCTGACTCCGTTTTGCGGACGAGCTTCAAAACTTTGGTATCAGTGTTCATAATTGCTGCCACCAGAAGCACAAAATGCACAAAAATCACCAAAACGAGTTGTGTGCCTTTTGTGCTTTATGTGCCTTTTGTGGCTCACTTTCCGATGATTAATTTCGCGATCGTTTGGAGCTGCATATTCGAGGTGCCCTCGTAAATCGCACCAATCTTCGAATCACGCCAGTATTTTTCAACCGGATAATCTTTCACGTATCCGTAACCACCGTACAACTCGATTGCTTTCGAACTCACGCGCTCGGCGACGCGCGATGAGTAAAGTTTCGCCATCGCTGCTTCTTTGACGAAATTCACCCCAGCGTCTTTCATGCGTGCCGCGTTGTAGACCATTAAACGCGCAGCTTCCAGTTCGGTGGCCATCTCAGCCAATTGAAATTGAACTCCCTGAAACTGGTTGATCGACTTACCAAACTGTTGTCGCTCCGCGGTGTAAGCAATCGCACTCTCCAGTGCGCCGGCAGCAATGCCGATCATCTGTGCACCGATTCCGATGCGGCCCTCATTAAGTGTTTCGATTGAGATCTTGTATCCCTTGCCCGATTCGCCGAGCACGTTCTCCTTCGGCACTTTACAGTCTTCGAGTATCAATTCGACTGTCGACGAGGCGCGGATGCCGAGTTTGTTTTCCTTCTTCCCGATCGAAAAACCAGGAAAACTTTTTTCGACGATGAACGCGGTGATGCCGCGATATCCCGCTTCCGGATTCGCATTGGCAAACAAGACGAAGATGTCAGCCTCGATGCCGTTGGTGATCCAAAGCTTGCGGCCGTTTAGCACGTAGTGGTCATCTTTCTCGACGGCACGAGTTTGCATCGCGAACGCATCGGAGCCAGATCCAGGTTCACTCAACGCGTACGCGCCGACACTCTCAGAAGCGAGTAGCGTCAAATACTTCTTTTTCTGATCGGGTGTGCCCCAGCGGATGAAGGCGTTATTGACGAGCGTGTTTTGTACGTCGACAAAAACTCCGACCGAAGCATCGACACGCGACAACTCTTCAACTGCCAGAATGGCAGTGAAAAAGTTTGCTTCAGCTCCGCCATACTCTTCAGGAGTTTCGATTCCCATCAAGCCGAGGCCAAAACACTGCTTGATGATCGCCGGATCGAGTTTCGCGGCTTCATCCATGTGCTCAACGCGCGGGCGTATCTCGCCTTCGGCGAATTCGCGAACGCTGGAGCGAAACATACTTTCGTCTTCAGAAAGTGTAGTTAGTGGACTTGCTGAAGGTTGGTTCATGGCTGTTTGGGATTGACTCATAGTGGTGATGCTCGTTTTACCTTTGTCGGAATGGAACGTGCAATCATAAACCAAGCTATAAATGGGCACAAAATGCTGGAGAACTTGGTACTTGGTTTTTAGTACTTTGAAACAAAGGACAAAGCACCAAGTACTAAGCGAAACCCCAGGAATACCGATTGCTAAACACTCGCCGCCGTGTGGTACCGTACCGTGATGCCGAACGATGTTTTGACTGAGAATCAGAGTCGGAGCAGGAGATTTGCTCCACTTGGAATCATCTTCGGTCTTCTAGGCCTCATTCTGTTTGCCTACTTTGTTAGCCACGCAGGCGTTGGCGAAATCATCTCGCGCATTCAGCGACTGGGTGCAGGCTTCCTTCTCATCCTCGCCGTTTCAAGCACTCGTTACATGGCCCGCGCACTTGCATGGACTCGCTGCGTAGAGCCGCCGCATCGACTTCCTTTCCGTAGTGCTTTCGCCGCCCGGTTGATGGGCGACGCACTCGGTAACATCATTCCTTTCGTGAGTTTTGCGGTAAGCGAGCCGTCAAAGGCAGTGTTCGTTAAAGATCGCGTGCCATTGATGGTGGGTCTGTCAGGGCTCGCAATCGAAAATATTTTTTACGCCCTCTCAGTGTCGCTTTTCATCTTTGCCGGCACGACGACTTTGTTACTGACGTTTTCACTGCCGAAGGCGTTGCGATACGCCAGCATCGGCGCCCTTGTCGTTACGATCCTGATCATCCCGCTCGCTTATTTGATCATTCGACGGCAAACAAGATTTCTCAGCGGCGCGCTCGGATACCTTGGCGATCGTGGCGTGGCGCGGAAGTTAATCGGAAAATTAAAACCGCGTGCGCAGTCTCTCGAGGAACGTGTCTACGGCTTTTATGCGACGAGCCAGCGCAGTTTTATTTTGATCTTTGCGTTGGACAGTTGTTTCCACCTCGCTGGCGTGTTGGAGGTTTACATCACACTTTCATTCATCAGTCCGGTTGCACCGACTCTTACGCAGGCTTTCATTCTCGAATCAGTGAATCGAATTATCAACGTGGCGTTTAAGTTTATTCCGTTACGCGCAGGCGTTGACGAAGGTGGAACTGGTCAGGTGTCGAAGGTTCTCGGTTTCGCGAGAGGCATCGGCGAGACGCTTGCGATCGTGAGGAAAGGCCGCGACATCTTCTGGGCCGCAATCGGGCTAATCCTCATCTGGAAGAAAGGCCACGGATTGACACGGATGATCACGGATCAGAATATTTCAAATGAAAATGCCTGATCCGTGGTCACCCTTATAAATCTGTGGCTCTATTCATAGGCGAGTGCGTTGACCGGATCGAGGTTTGAGGCGCGCCAGGCCGGATACAACGCTCCCAAAATCCCTCCACCCACACCAATCGAGGCTGCGACAGTCGCCCACGCCCAACTGTACTCAAAAACAAGCCCGTACGCTTTGTGAATCAGATATCCGGCCAAAAGCGAAATCGCGAAACCCGCCACCAGTCCGATAACGCTGATCAATATCGCTTCCTTCTCAATTATTCCCACGATGTAACCACGCGATGCGCCCATCGCTTTCAGGATTCCGATCTCGCGCGTTCGCTCGGTGATCGTCGTGTACATCGCAAGCATCACCACGAGGGAACTCACCACCGCCGCCAGTCCAACCAGCACTCGCAGGAAAACGCCGAGGTAAGGAATATTCTTTTCAAAACTCGTAAACACGTCGCGCGTTGGCTGAATCGTGTTACCCGGCAGGTCCGTATCGATACGTTTTGCGACTTCCTGCAACTGATCCGGATTAGTTAGCTTTAGAAAGATAAAGGTACACTTGCCTTCTGCTTCGATCGCTTTCTGCATCGCCTCGAGCGACATCTTCACGCGCGGACCAGATTCAGGTGAATAGATCCCGGCGATGCGATATTCGTCAGTATTGAAAGGCCTGATCACATCGCCAACGTGGTAGTTGTTGGTCCGCGCTTTCGTCTCGTCAATTACTACTTCGTTGAGGTTTTGTGGTCCGTGCCCGGCGACCATGTTGATTCCGTTCATCTGCGCGTACGCGTCCCAATTAACACCGTCGATCTGCTCGAGACCGATTCCTTTGCTGCCCTGAAAGAAGTAACGAATCACTGGCAGGGCGTCCTGTACACCTTCAATCTGCTTCAGGCGATCGGCGTACCTCGTGTCGAGATTGGCCATAGAGGCATTGAACTGGATCGCCCCGGGTCGCATAAAGATCAACTCGGCGCGCACATTACTGGCGCGACGCTGGAGATCGTTTGACATACCGCGCGCGAGACCGGTGAAAAGCATAACCAGGGCTACGCCCAGGGCGACTCCGGCAACGCTGACGAGCGTGCGGATCGGGCGCTGACGAATGTTTGAAGTTACGAGGCTATCCATAAAGACCCTGCTATCTATTCCATCCGATCGCAATTAATTTCCGACACGTTCTTGCGCAAGCTATTACCATAAGGCATTTTACGCAGATGAACACAGATTGCAATCTAGCTTAAGAAATGGCTAATTCCGACTGGCCCATCATCCTTGCTCTCGCCCTTCTCATCGTTCTCGGCTTTGGTCTGCGTGTCACTCAACTTGGCGCTATCGGTTTCGCCGAGGATGAAATGAACAAATTGGATGCCATTCACGCCTACGAACGCGGCGACTTCGCCGCCAATTCAGAGCATCCGATGGTGATGAAGGTACTCATGTGGGCTTCCCTTCGCGGTATTCCCGCCGGCAGCGACGAGGCGGCACTGAGATTCCCGAACGCATTGATCGGCGCGCTAACTGTGATTCCGTTGTTTCTGCTAACAGCGGCTTTCTTCGATCGCTGGCACGCATTGCTCGCGTCAGCTTTCTGGGCTCTGGGTATCAATGCCATCACACTCAATCGCGTCGGCAAGGAAGACTCCCTTCTCGTGTTCTTCATGCTATTTGGTTTTTACTTTTTCCTGCGCGCAAAACAGATTGCGCCGGCCGAAAAGGCCGCTCGGAACAAACGCTATGCGGCCAGCGCAGCGGCGTTTGGGTTAATGATCGCGTCGAAATATTTCCCCCACTATTTCGGTCTCAACCTTCTTTTTCATCACAACTTCAAAGTGCGCAAAGCGGTGGCGGGTGATCTAAGCGGCAAGATTCCACGTTGGTTCTTTCTCGTCGTCATTGGAGTTTTTCTGCTGGCGAGTCCGGCGGTGTTGTTACCCGAAGTCTGGAGATACATGGATGCGTATACCGGTGAACGCTTGCTCACGCATTCGGGTTATCTCTTCGCCGGAGAGCTTTACAAGAACAACATGTCGAGTTCGCCGTTCTGGGGAACACCGATCTATTTCTACCTCTTGTTTTTAGCAATCAAGGTGCCGCCTTTGATCGTCATTGCGTTTCTTATCGGCATCGTGATTTCAGTGAAGCGGTTCCATCACATAGGACATGCGTTTCTACTCTTCATGTTTCTGTTTTGGATCGTTCCGTATTCGCTGATTGGTGGGAAGTGGCTTAGATACACTTTGTCACTGATGCCTTTTGTTTACATGCTTGCGGCTGTGGGCGTGATTGGGTTGATTGGTTTGGTCACTGAGCGAGTTATCAAATTCAGGAAGGTGATGGCTGTCCTGATTACGGCATTGTTTGTTGGCTTTCCTGCCTGGACGGCATTTGCAAACAGGCCGCACTATGCGCTTTACACGAATGCGCTCGGCGGCGGAAAGGCTGGTTTCTATTTTCCGCACGACGAGTTTTATGACGACGGATTACGTGAAGGTATCAAGTACGTTTGTGAAGTCGCGCCGAGTGGTGCGACTATCGCTCACGAAACGCCGGCGGTGACGCGTTATTATCTGGAGAAGTTCGGCCGCTCGGATCTGAATTCACAGGCAATTTCGTCGAAGGACTTCGATCTCAGAACCGCGACTGGTCCGGTCTACGTCATCGTGCAAAAAGGCCGTACTTACTTTGAGAATCGCGACGAATTGGACCATGTACGAGCAAACTTTCAACGCGTGAATGAAATCAAAGTCGCTGGCGCCACTGCGGTTGAGGTGTATAGCTCCAAACTATGAAGAACCGTAAATTTTCACCGTTCATTTACTCCCTATCGACACTCGTCATCATGCTCGCGTTGGTTCTCGTTGGGCGAAGCTTTGCGCCCGACCGGGTCCAAATCACGATCCTCGGAACAACGGATCTACACGGCAACATCCTGCCCATAGACTACTACACAAACAAATCAGACAACCGCGGCATCGCAAAGATTGCCACTTTGATCAAACGTGTTCGCAAAGAACAGCCGAACGTCTTACTGATCGACTCCGGCGACACTATTCAAGGTTCGCCGCTGGAGTCGTTTCACGGACGCAAGAACAATCAGCCTACCGATCCGATGATGCTGATGATGAACTCGCTCAACTACGACGCGATGGCTGTCGGTAACCACGAGTACAACTTTGGTCTCAAAGTCCTGGAGAAGGCACGCAGCGAAGCCAGGTTTCCCTGGTTATCGGCCAACACCTACGACAAAGCCAAACAACAACCTCACTACAAGCCTTACATCGTGAAAGAAGTTGCAGGCGTCAAAATCGGAATACTTGGCCTGACAACGCCAGGAGTTCCCCACTGGGACAGCCCGCCAAACTACGCCGGTCTGGAGTTTCATGAACCCGTCGCCGAAGCACGCAAGTGGGTGCCGATCTTGCGCGAGCAGGAGAAAGCTGACGTCGTTGTCATCGCCATGCACATGGGACTCGGCGAAGATCTGCGCACCGGTGACGTAAGTCCGGGACAGGTCGCACACGAGAATGAAGCAATCTCAATCGCGAAGGAAGTTCCCGGTGTTGACGTGATCTTCATGGGCCACACGCATCGCGATGTGCCATCGCTTTACATCAACGGTGTGTTGTTGACTCAGGCCAACCACTGGGGACGCCATCTCGCGCGTGCCGATTTGTACTTGCAAAGGGCGGGAAGCGGTTGGCGCATGTATGCGAAGTCAGCTCGAACCATTCCCTCGGACGATCGTGTGGAACCAGATCCGGAAGTCGTCAAACTGGCAGAGCCTTACGACCATGAGACACAGGGTTGGTTGTCGCGAGTAATTGGTGCGTCGCCGGAAGAGTTGACTGCTCGTGAAGCACGTTTTCGCGACACGGCAATACTCGATTTAATTCAGAAGGTTCAACTGGAAGCCGGCAAGGCGGACGTATCGATGGTGGCGAGCTTCAACTCGGAAGCGCGTATCGCGAAAGGCCCGGTGAGTGTCCGCGACATTGCCGGTCTTTACGTTTACGAAAACACCCTCGCCGTACTGGAAGTTACCGGTCAGCAACTCAAAGACGCTTTGGAGCACTCGGCCAAGTATTTTAAGCCCTACGAGCCGGGCAAAACGCCCCGCGACCTGATCAATGAAAAGATTCCGGCTTTCAACTTCGACATTGCCGAAGGTGTTACTTACGACCTCGACATTTCGAAACCGATTGGTCAACGAATTCAGAACCTTCGCTTTCGAGGCCAGCCGCTTGCGCCTACGCGGAAGCTCCGTCTCGCTACGAACAATTATCGGGTCAACGGTGGTGGTGGCTACGACATGTACAAAAATGCCCCAGTGGTCTACCGCTCAAGTGAAGAGATTCGAGAATTGATTATTGATTGGGTTGAACGCAACAAGACCGTTCCCGTCACGCCCAACAACAACTGGCGCATCCTCCCGTAAAACACAAAGCGGCTAGAGGTGAGTTCTAATAATGCCGCTTTGGTCGCGGGGGGAGTTGCGTGTGAGAAGAGAGTTTTGAGTTGTTGGTCGGTCAGCGCTGAACCGGCTTGAATCTGGGTTCATGCAGCAGATCCCGGTCGCGTTAGGAGAAGATCTGATTGGTTCAGCGTTGACCGTTCTGTACCCTGCTTGTTTTGTAAGTAACGCGGTATCCAAGCGAAAACCCCCTCAAGATATTTTCGCGCGAATTCTCGCCGATCAATTTCTCAGACTGAACAAGCTCGAAGATTGGTGCTAGAATTGGGCCAATGAAGCCTCGACGATAGCCTGCTTCACGATGACTCTCGAATATGGACTCACCTAACGAAAAAAATGGGACGAGTTCACCTGAAAGCATCACTCAACTGCTGGCAAGGTGGAACGAGGGTGATGAAAACGCTCTCGATCAGTTGATGCCACTTGTCTACGACGAATTACACCGGCTGGCTGCTAACTACCTTCGCAAAGAACGCCGCCAACACACACTACAACCAACCGCACTGGTGAATGAGCTTTATTTGAAAATTTCCGATCAGCAGCGCACGAACTGGCGCAACCGGGCGCAGTTTTTTGGCGTCGCGGCACAGTTAATGAGACGCATTCTGGTCGATCACGCGCGGGCGCATTACACCTCTAAGCGGGGCAGCGGTCGTTATTGTATATCGCTAAGGAATGTCGCGGCTTTTGGTGCTCAGCCGGATGCAGACCTGATGACGCTCCACGAAATTCTCAAACGACTGGAGGCGCTTGATCCGAATCAGGCTCGCATTGTGGAGTTGCGCTTTTTTGGTGGCCTGACGATCGAGGAGGCTGCAGAAGTGATGGAGATTTCACACGCTACCGTTGAGCGCGAGTGGAAAACCGCAAAAGCCTATCTCAAACGCGAACTGACAAGGCACTGGAAATGATTTCTGAGGGATTTAGGACGCGTTTTTCGCGTTAGTCAGTAGTCACTGACCCTTTCATGGAATTAGCCTCGCCGGACGACATGATCACCCATGACAGTTGGCCACGGATAAAAGAGATTTTCCAATCCGCTCAAGAGCTTACACCGGAAGAGCGCTCGGACTTTCTCGACAAGGCTTGCGGCGACGACAGGTCGCTTCGCGAGGAGGTCGAGGCCTTGTTGACCGCCGATGCCGACAATGAAAACTTTTTAAGTGCTCCCGCATATGAATTTGCCGCCAGCATAATTGCTGGTGAAGAGACCGAGTTCTCAACCGGCCAAAAAATCGGTCCTTACACGATTTTGTGTCCGCTGGGATCGGGTGGAATGGGCCAGAT
>DASTVU010000498.1:0-14442 GCA_035758935.1 Pyrinomonadaceae bacterium
CTGACAAAATTACTTCAAACGCTTCGACTTCATCTCTTCCCATAATTCCTTCTGATCGTCATCCAACTGGCTCGGTAAGGTATCGACAGGAATCTGGTACTGCGCACAAAACTGCCGCCATAAAACAAAACGCAGATCATATTGTCCGGTTGAGTCCGAAACAGAGTTATCGACTTGTGGTGGTTGCTTCTTCCCCGTGTCCATACGTGGGAAGTGTAGCAGCAATTAGTTGACCTCGAAAGAGCGCAGATAGATCGGACTCGTGGGAGCGTTACTGCCACCTTCAGGTTCTAACGTTATCGCGAAAATAGCAGAGTCGAGCGCCTCTTTCGGCATTTGCTCTTTCAAAACTCCCTTGCCCGCGCTATCCGGCGAGAAAGTTTTCCCGGGCATCGGAGGATTCTTTCCGACGATGAACCACAACTGGTAAGCCTTTCCTCGAGGAACGTTCGGAAGCTTGTCGGCCATCAACATCGCATGTCCGGCCTTGTCATACGCAAGCGTGGCAGTCGCGCCGGCGCCGAGATCGATCCCTTTGAGTTCACTTACTTTTGCGCCCGGCGTCTTTGCCAGTTGAATAAACTCATTTGCGTGCGTGAGCTCGTCTTTGAACGCGCTGTTCTCGCGCCAAAGTACAACGAGGCCCACTATCAAAGCAGTAAAGAGAACCACCGCAGCCATCGCTCCCAACGAACCGAACGATCTCCAGATGTTTCGCGAAGTCGACCGGAAAGGAATTACTTCAGGCGCAGAGAGTTCCTTTCGCACTTCGCTCAGAATGCGTTCACGAACTTTTGGCGAGGGCTCAACCGGATCAGCAACAACTGCCAGAGTCGCTGCGGTCGCCTGCCACTCTTCAAGCTCTTTGCGACACTCGTCACAGTTTTCGAGATGTTCGTTCAACGCACGCTCTTCCACCGCGTCGAGCGCAGACAGCGCGCGCGCCGGAATCATCTCCTTGTAGTCTTCGTGAACCATCTACTAAAACCCGAAACTCTCTCCCTGACCTGCCAACAACTCGCGCAGGTTGATTAGACCCGTGCGCATGCGAGTCTTCACGGTTCCCAGCGGCGCCCCCAAACGGGTCGCGATTTCTGATTGAGTGAGACCATCGAAGTAGGCGAGCATCAAAGGCCGCTTCTGCTCGTCGGGGAGTTGTGCGAGCGCTTTGTTAACGAGACCGCGTTGTTCCGATTTGAAGGCGTCGCTGGCTGCGTCTGAGATCGCTTCTACAACATCTCTGGCGCCTGCCTCGGCCACACGCTCACGCGATGCGAGCGTCCGCAGGCGGTCGATGCCGCGGCTGCGGCCCATCGTTACGAGCCACGTAAACGGGCGCCCGCGCTGTTCGTCGAAGTCTTCCGCTTTACGCCAAACCTGCAGAAAAACCTCCTGAAGGACGTCTTCCGCTTCCTCGCGGTTATTCAATATACGCATCAAGAGTCCAAACAGGATGACGCGATAGCGATCGTAGAGCTGTGCGAGGGCCGCCTCATCCCTCGCGGCAATCGCCTTCAACAGTTCCACGTCGTCTTCTTGTGCTCGTTTTGGTTGCAAGCTGTAAATATATACGGGCGGACATGGAGCCACGGATTTACACAGATAAACACGGATTAGAAAACCAATAAAAGGTATTCTGATCCGTGTTTATCCGTGCAATCCGTGGCTGAATCACTTAGGCCACAGTAATCTCGTCGGCCAGGTATACGTCCTGAATCGCGTTCAGCAGCTCCACACCTTCGCTCATTGGGCGCTGGAAGGCTTTTCGGCCCGAGATCAGGCCCATGCCGCCGCCGCGTTTGTTAACGACAGCAGTGCGAACTGCCTCGGCCAGGTCGCTTGCTCCCTTCGACTCACCACCGGAATTGATCAACCCGCAGCGACCCATGTAACAGTTAGCCACCTGATATCTCACCAGATCGATCGGATTATCGGTCGTGAGTTTCTCGTAGACCAGCTTGCTGGTCTTTCCGTACGAGCCACCCAGAGCCTGTTCAACTGCTTTGTAGCCACCGTTTCGCTCGGGAAGTTTCTGTTTGATAATGTCGGCCTGAATCGTCACGCCGAGGTGATTTGCCTGGCTCGTAAGATCGGCTGAAGCATGCATGTCGCCCTCGGGAGTTTTGAACTTCGAGTTGCGCAGGTAACACCAGAGAATACACGCCATGCCGAGTTCGTGGGCTTGCGCGAAGGCTTCGCTGATTTCAGTTATCTGTCTGGTCGATTCGTCGGAGCCAAAATATATTGTGGCGCCAATAGCGACAGCCCCAAGATTGTGTGCTTCTTTAACTGTTCCAAAAAGCACCTGGTCAAACTTGTTGGGCAGCGTCAACAATTCGTTATGATTGATCTTGACGATAAACGGAATCTTGTGTGCATACTTTCGTGCAACCGTCCCGAGCACGCCGAAGGTTGACGCGACTGCATTGCATCCACCCTCGATGGCAAGCTTCACGATGTTTTCCGGATCGAAGTACTGCGGATTGGGCGCAAACGAAGCGCCGGCAGAATGCTCGATCCCCTGGTCCACCGGCAGGATTGACAAATAGCCAGTACCGGCAAGCCGCCCCTTATCGAAGAGCGTTTGCAGTGACCGCAGCACTGCCGGCGACCGATCGGATGCACTCCAGACACGGTCGATAAAATCAGGACCCGGAAGCTGCACGTGATCCTTGGAAATTGTTTGTGATGAGTGATTTAGTAATTCAGAGGCATTGGGCCCAAGCAGCTCTGCAATCCGGTCAATTGAATCAGAGCGTTGAAGTTTGGTAACCATTGCGTTTTTCCTCCAGGTGCCGGCCACTTTAGTTTGATTGCTGGGATAATGAAACCCCTAAATTATACGATGAAACCACGAATTTTCGCGATCCTCGCCCTGTTACTGCTCGCCTCGCCTGCCGCTGCTGACGAAACTCCTCCATGGTTACAGCAGGCGGCGGCCATCAAGGTGCCCGCGTACGACAAAGACGTGCCCGCCGTGGTGCTCCTGGACGAGTCTATGACCAGCATCAACTCCGAGGGGCGCGTGAACGAAGTCTATAACCACGCTGTCCGCATTCTGCGACGTGAAGGGCGCGGTTACGCCGTCGGCCAGGTTGGCTATGTTCCCGAAACTGGCAAAGTAAAAGAGTTTCGGGCATGGCTGATTCGTCCAAACGGCGAGGTCAAACGTTTCGGGAAAGATGATTCAGTTGACGTCCAGGCAAATCTCAACGACGTTTACAACGAATATCGCTTCAAGAGATTCTCCGCGAAGGACGACGCGGACGTGGGCGCCGTTTTTGCTTACAGTTACACTCTTGAAGATCGATCGATTTTTAGTCAGGCCGATTGGGCGTTTCAAAACTCGCTTCCGGTTATCACTTCGCGCTACAACCTCACGCTCCCTGAAGGCTGGCGTGCGGAGGCTGTAACTTTCAATCATCCTGCGATCGAACCGCGCGTCAACGGCTCGAGCTACTCGTGGGAACTCGCAAACTTGCCGGCGATTCCTGATGAACCGCTGAGTCCGAGTTTGACCCATCTCGTACCAAGACTCGCGGTGAGTTACTTCCCACCTGCAAACTCGCAGCAGTTGTCGATCAAAACTTTTTCAAAGTGGAGCGACGTGGCTGCGTGGATGAGCGAACTGGAAGACCCACAGGTGATCGTCGATGATGCGCTCACACGAAAAGCAAACGAGTTAACCGCATCCGCAAAAACCGAATACGACAAGATTCGCGCGATCGCTAACTACGTTCAGAACATTCAATATATTTCGATTCAGACAGGTCTCGGGCGCGGCGGCGGTTATCGTCCACACTCCTCGGTCGAAGTACTCGCGAAGTCGTACGGCGACTGCAAAGACAAAGCGAATCTGATGCGTGCGATGCTGAAGGTCGTAGGCATTGTCGCGATTCCGGTGAGCATCTATTCCGGAGATCCGAATTATGTTCGTGCGAGCTGGCCGTCGCCGCAGCAGTTCAATCACTGCATCATTGCCGTTAAAGTCAGCGATCAAACTCAGGGCAGTACGATCATTCAGCATCCGACGCTCGGACGGCTGTTGATCTTCGATCCGACTGATGAAGAAACTCCGATCGGCGATCTTCCATTCCATCTGCAAGGCAGTCTGGCTTTGATCGATTCGAAGACTGAGACAGATCTCGTTCGCATGCCGGTTACTCCGCCGGAGATGAATCAACTCGAACGCATCGCAATGTTGCAGTTATCACCCGACGGCGGCCTTAGCGGCCACATTAAAGAACAGGCCAACGGGCAAACAGCCGCATCGCTGCGGTCTGAATTTCGCGGTCTGTCGAAACCCGATTACACGGTGCGGATCGAGGCCTGGTTGGCGAGAGGAATCACTTCGGCGCGTCTCAACAAGATGGAGCCAACTGAGAATACGGGCGATGGCGGTTTCAGTCTTAACCTCGAATTCACCGCAAACACGTATGGACAGTTGATGCAGAACCGGCTGCTGGTCTTCAAACCGGTGGTAGTTGCACGTCGAGAAGCTCTCGCGCTTACAGCAGCGACACGTAAACATCCAGTGGTGCTGCATGCGAATGCTTATTCCGAAACGGTGCGAGTTCAGTTACCGTCGGGATTCGTTGTTGATGAACTTCCGGACCCCGTGAAACTGCAAACTCCATTTGGTTCTTACGTGACGAGTTACGAGGTGAAGGATAACGAGCTGGTATTCAAACGCCAGTTGTCGCAACAGGCCAAAACGATCGCGGCGGCTGATTATGAGGCGGTAAGGAAGTTTTTCGAAAGTATCCGCGCTGCGGAGAACGCTCCGGTCGTACTCGCACGCAAATAAAACTAACCACAGATTACACAGATTGTTTTAAAGAATCTGCGTACTCTGTGGATGGGTTTAACCGCCAATCAATCTGGCGATCCCATAGGCGGCGCCGGCAGCGACACTACCGATCAGGGCAGTCTGTAGCGCGCTCCTCACCGGACGCGTCCCTGTGTAACGACCCTTCACAAAACCAAAGATCAACAACGCCGCGAGCGTAAACCCAACTGAATACAACAACGCTCCTGACGTGGTGTGTGAAAAGAAGTAGGGCGAGAGTGGAACGAGGCCACCGGCTACGTACGCTCCAGCAATCGTCAATGCGCTGGCGAGCGCCCGACCGGGTTGAGGTTTCTCGAGGCCAAGCTCAAAACGCATCATGAAGTCGACCCAGTTGCCTGGTTGACGTTTGAGAGCCTGCACGATGGGCCATATCTCTTCTTCGCTGAGCCCATACGCCTGAAAAACTTCCGCGACTTCTCGCATCTCTTCGTGAGGGATTTCCTGTACCTCACGTTTCTCACGTTCGCGTTCCTTCGCGTAGTGTTCAGCGTCGCTCTTGGCTGCGAGGTAACCACCGAGGCCCATCGCGATCGAGCCTGCAGCAATCTCGGCGAGTCCTGCTGTGACAATGATGGCAGTGTGATCTATGGCGCCGCTCAATCCCGCCGCAAGCGCAAACGGAACCGTCAGACCATCAGCCATTCCGATGACAACGTCGCGAACGACTTCACTGGATGTGAAGTGACGTTCGATGTGGGGAGTCTGGGGCATTCGAACTTTGTACTTGGTGCTTGGTACTTAGTATTTCGTACGACAAAGTACCAAGTACAAAGCACAAATTACAAATTAGAATTTACCCATCAACATCAATACACCGATCACAATAAAAGCCGTCGCCGCCATTCTCTTCACCCATATCAGCGGCACGTAATCGCCAACAACACTTCCTACCAAAACACCCAACGCCGACACCGCAGCAAGCGCGAGACTCGCGCCGAGAAAGACGGCCCACGGCTTCTTCGAATCGGCCGCCATCGTCATCGCCGCGAGCTGCGTCTTATCACCCATCTCTGCCAGAAAAATGATGCCAAATGTTGTCAGCAGTACACGCAAATCCATTTAGACTCTCCAAACTATTTTAGATCCGTAACCAGGATGGCATCGCGCATCAAAGCGCCGCGAGTGCAGGCCAACTGTTTTCCGTCGTGAGACCATGCAAACCCCGTAATCAGCATGTCTTTGAATTGGGTTATCTGCTTATGTGGACCACCATCAAGAGGCGCGCTCCAAATATTTGTCACATTGTTTGTCGTGGTCGTATAAAAGATCGCTTTACTATCGTTTGACCACCAATGAATCGCAGTCAAAACAGTTCCACCAATAGGAACCGCCAACGTCTTCTGCGGAGCGCCACCCTCAAACGGAATAATGGCTATGCGGTTCGGCGTAGCGCGCGGATCGGTCGATTCGGGATATGTAAAAGCGATTGATCGACCATCCGGCGAGACCGCTGAAGTTATCGCTACGTGGTCTGAAACCTGAACCGCCTGACCACCCTCAATTGATACTCTCCAAATCGTAGCTTTAGCTCCATCGAGTGCGCTATAGATAACCCAGCGACTATCAGGTGACAAAGCCGGATAACCTTCAGACAAACCGGAAGTCAATTGCACCGGATTACTGCCATCGAGATTCATCCGCCAAATATTTTTCCTTCCCTCTTGCCACTTCACAAAGACAATGTAACGTCCATCGGCTGTAACCACGGGCGACACGTTGGTCGCTCGGTTCGCCGTTAGTTGTTTGCGGCTCGTGCCGTCCGGATTAGTGATCCAAATATCCTGGTTTCCACTCTCGTTTGACACATAAACGATTCTGCCGTCAGGCGCCCACGAGACATTGCTTCCTGTGAGGGAAAAGAAATTGCTTACATTTCCAGTGGGTAATCTGATTTCTCTTGCGGCGTCACCTTCAGGCACCACCCAAAGGTTAACCAGTCCCTGAACCTGGATCGTGGTGAGTTGCTTGCCATCCTGAGTTAACCCCATAGCCCGATAGGCATTTAGATCATTGGTAACTTTCCTGACGCGCCCGTCGGGATAGCTAATGTGCCAAATCATCGCATCGACTGGAGTATCACCAGCGATAACCAGCATGCCGCTCATATCCGGCAACCACTGAACACGCGCCGTATACAACCACGACTCGGTCGTCAGATCTTTCTCACTTCCATCGTCAACCGCGAAACCAACCACTCTGCTCCGACCGCCTATCGTGACGACGCTCGCAGCCACGAGCTTTCCATCCGGAGACCAGGACGGCCCGGTAAAAAAGATCGGCGCAAACTGCTCGGGACTTTTTTTGACAACGAGATTCCGTTCACCACTGCCGTCAACGTTCGCAATCAGAAGCGCGCTTTCACCGAGATTCGGATAATTGCCACGCACGAAAACAAATTGCTTGCGATCGGGTGAGAAACTGATAGCTGCGTCAATTCGCTCCAAGACTTTAACGGGTGCACCGCCTAGCGTTGGAATCCGGTAAAGCGTGCCCTGATCGAGATCAACTTTCAGGACGTAATAGATTTCGGTCCCATCCGGCGAAAACGTCATCCCAAAGTATCCTCCTCGAACTGGAGGAACGATCAACTTGTCATTTGCGGTGCTCACCTGCCGAATGTAAAGACTCTGGCTGCTGCGGTCGCTCAAGACGTAAACAATGTATTTGCCGTCAGGCGAGATGGTGGCGTCGATTGCGTTTCCGGAGTTGGTTAGCCGAGACAGTTTGACATCCCAGAAACGTGCGACCGGCGCTTCTCGATGCAGCCACTTATAAACTCCGAAACTACCTGCGGCGACAATGAACAGCACTGCCAGTACGGAAAGTGCGGCGCCAACTTTGTGCCGCTTGATCTCAAGGCTGATCGATTCGCTGATGTTGCTGATCGCGCTACGTGATGACGTGTGCCCCGGTCCGGATAAAGTTGCCGTTGGCTCACTGGCAGGCATGATTGCCGTTCCGTCGCCTTCAGTCGAAACAGAGCGATCGAGTTTGTCCTGGAACTCGAGGTCCTGTTTCAACGCCTTCAGATCGAGCCAGAGATCTTTTACGACCTGGTAACGTTCTTCGCGATCCTTTCGCAGCGACTTGTTAACGATACGAATCAGCTCGGAGGGAGCTCCCTGGGCGACACGCGACAGAGGTGGTGGTTCAGTCTTGAGTATCGCTGCCATTGTGTCGCTTGGTGTGTCACCTTCGAACGGTTTGCGTCGTGCCAGCATTTCGTAAATCACGGCGCCCAGACTGAAGATGTCTGAACGG
This sequence comes from Pyrinomonadaceae bacterium, assembly GCA_035758935.1. Classification (GTDB taxonomy): domain Bacteria; phylum Acidobacteriota; class Blastocatellia; order Pyrinomonadales; family Pyrinomonadaceae; genus PSRF01. Next base: position 8,114 of record DASTVU010000498.1, read on the forward strand.
TGATCGACGCTGAGTCCGCGCGCCTGTTCCGGCGACATGTAACCGGCCGTTCCGATCACGATGCCTGAGCCGGTGCGTACCTGGATTGTCGGTGCTTCAGCAGCAACGACGGGCGATGTTTGTTCGCTCAGTTTTGCAAGTCCGAAGTCGAGCACTTTCACGTAACCGTCGGGCCGCAACATGATGTTTTCCGGTTTGATGTCGCGATGAATGATGCCGGCTTTGTGTGCTGCGGAAAGAGCATCAGCAATCTGCATCGCAATGTTGAGTGTTTCCGCGAGGGTAAGCGCCGAGCGGTTCAAACGGTTGCGCAGCGTTTCGCCTTCAACAAACTCGGTTGCGATGACGTGGGAGCCTGCGGTCTTTGTGATTTCGTAGATAGTGATGATGTTCGGATGATTGAGCGCCGACGCCGCCCGTGCCTCTTGTTCAAATCGCCGGAGTCGATCGTCGTCGGTCGTGAACGAAGCGGGCAGGAGTTTCAAAGCGACTTTACGACCGAGTCGCTTGTCTTCCGCGAGATAGACCTCACCCATTCCACCACGGCTGATAAATGAGATCACCTCGTACGAAGCGATCATCTGCCCTGAGTTCAGTTCGATCTTTTCTCGCATCAATAACGAGGCCGCGGCTTCGAACGCAGGCTTATCGATAAAGCTCCCGCTCTCTTCGTGCGAAGCAATAAGCGACTCAACTTGATTGCGCAACTCCTCGTCGCCCGAGCAAGCGTTGGAAATGAACGAGCGCCGCTCCTCCGGCCTATAGTTAATCGCCGAATTGAAGATCTCCTTTACTTGTCGCCAGCGTTCCGGAGTCATCTCGATTAAAATCCGCGTTTATCCGTGGCTAAAAACTGCTCCTAAATAAGACGCGCAGGATTCACGCGAAATCCCTCACTGCAACTGCTGCCGCAGCCAGGCGCGGGCCATTTTCCAGTCGCGCTCGACGGTTGCGTGCCCAATTCCGAGCACTTCTCCAATTTCTTCAATTGAGAGTCCGCCGAAGAACTTCAACTCGACGATCCGGCTCTGCTGCGGGTCCATTCGCGCAAGTTCGTCGAGTGCTTCGTTTAAGGCAAGCAGGTCAACTTCCGGTTCCTGTGCGAGTTTTTCCACACTGGTAATGGAAATTCGTTGCTGCTGCGAACCACCGCGCTTTACTGCCTGATGCTGGCGTGCGTGGTCCACCAGAATCCGTCTCATCAGTTGCGCGGAGATTCCAAAAAAATGGGCGCGATTCTGCCATTTCGCATTTCGCTGATCGACCAGCTTTAAATACGCCTCATTTACAAGGGCCGTCGGTTGGAGTGTGTGTTCGCCGCGTTCCCGTCGCAGATAGTTGCTCGCCAGGCGACGCAGTTCACTGTAGACCAGTGGCATCAGCTTCTCGAGGGCGCCCTGATCGCCCTTTTCCCAGTCAATCAAAAGCTGCGTTATGCCTTCAGGCGGCTGCATATATGCGGTTCTCGCACGAGAGTTTACAACAAATGTATCGGACCAGCCTGCTTGGACAGTGTCAGTACCGCGGTCAGGACGCCGGACTTGGTTCTGGTTTTCGGCAAACTTTTCGGACCAGTGAGGGAATCCGGCCCGAACCTCCGCGTGAATAGATGTAGGGGAAAAGTGCTAACGAAACATGGAGGTCCGTCATGAAAAGATTCTTCAACATACCTTTGGCGATGATCATTCTCGCAACCGCGCTCAGCGCCGGCGCACAGGCCCAAACAACACAGCGCGTGATTGCCAATATCCCGTTCGCATTTACTGCGAATAACAAAACGCTGCCGGCCGGCAAGTACACAATCACTGTGCTCAATCCGAGTTCAGATCGAAAGGCTCTGCAGATCCGAAGCATGAATGGTCGCTACAGTGCAATTGTCCTGACTAACTGTGTAATCGGAAACGTTGCCGATGAGTCAAAACTCGTATTTGAGCGTTACGACGATCGTTACTTTTTTGCACAGGCTCAAATGGCAGGCGACTCAACGAGTCTCGCGGCGCTGCGATCAAACAAAGAGCAAAAGCATCTGGTCGCCACTGCAAAAAAGAAGAGCCTCGTTGTCGTCGTCGCCGGATAAAACAAGACAAAGAAATCTCGGCCCGCAGAAGTTGGGGAACTCCTTGCAGGCTGAAAGCAACGACCCGAAGTCCGAGCAGGGGCTTCGGGTTTGTTGTGTTATCCTGTGCAGCCTGTAAATCTGTTTGTCAATCCTGTCCCCGAATCCTGTGAGTCTTCGCACCGAAGCAATCGCCGGCATCACCACCTTCTTCACGATGTCATACATCGTTGTGGTGAATCCTACGATCCTCGCAACGCCCGGCACGGGCATGGCTTTCAGCGGCGTCTTAACCGCCACGGTGCTGATCTGTTTTGTCATGACGCTCATGATGGGCGTTTACGCGAAACTTCCCTTTGCCGTTGCGCCCGGGATGGGCATCAACGCCTTCTTTACCTTCACGATCATTCTTACCCAGGGAGTCTGGTGGCAGACCGCACTCGGCATCGTCTTTTGGGCCGGCGTGCTGTTTCTGATCATCTCTGTCACGCCGATTCGGGAAACGATCGCGAAGGCGATTCCCGCGGAGTTGAGAATCGCGACTGCGACCGGCATCGGCGTCTTCATAACGTTCATCGGCCTGAAAAATGGCGGTTTCATCACTTCGGATCCGGTCACATTTGTAAAACTGGGAACTCTCGGCATTCAGACGGTTCTGGCGATAATCGGTCTGATAGTGACCGTCCTGCTTTTGATTCGCCACAGTGCCATGGCCTATCTGGCGGGAATGTTCGTCGTGACAGTGATCGCGTGGGCAGCGGGACAAATCAAGGCACCGCCCAGCTTAGTGAGTCCGCCTGACTTTCAAACCGTATTTTTGAAGCTCGACATTCTAGGCGCCTTGAGGCTTTCGCTCTTGCCAGCCATCGTCGGCATTCTCTTCACCGACCTCTTCGATTCGATTTCGACGTTTATCGGCGTCGCTCATGCAGCGGACTTGCTCGACGAAAACGGTAACCCACGCAATCTGCGACAAGGATTGATAGTCGACTCGTTTGCCACCTTTGGAGCCGGACTCGCGGGCACGTCATCGGGCACCGCATATATCGAGAGCATCGCTGGAATCGATAGTGGCGGTCGTACGGGTATGACTTCGGTGTTTACGGCGCTCTGCTTTCTGCCGTGCTTCTTTCTGGCGCCCCTTGCCGGAATGGTTCCAGTTTACGCAACTGCGCCGGTCTTGATTCTGGTGGGCGCGGCGATGTTTAAGAGCGTCAGCCACATCGATTTTCGGAAAATTGAGGAGGGTCTGCCGGCTTTTTTGACTATAATCCTCATCCCCCTGACCTTCTCGATCACCCAGGGAATACTCTGGGGCTTCATTTCGCACGTTGGCCTTTATCTCGTTGTTGGCCGTCGCAAAGAGATTCATCCGGTAATGTATGTGCTCGCCTTGGTGGCGATAGGCTTGCTCCTGTTGGAGCACTCGGATTTGACATGGGGTTTGTATGAGAAATAAAAACCTTGGAGTGCGCCAACTTGTTGGCGCTCTGTTATCGCGTCGACAAGCAACAGTCTGTACCAAAGCGCCAACAAGGTGGCGCACTCCAAGGTGGGGCTTTACTCTGCTCTTCGTGGTAGTTGCGGCAGCGACTGTGATTGGGCAATCGCCGTCTCCCACCCCGCAAGACAATCGCGGCCTTGGTATTCAAAGCGGTGGACAAGCGACGAATACTTCAGGCACGCAAGGGTCGAGAGAAGCCAAACCTGAACTGGTTCTCCAAACCGGTTACAGCAACTTTTTCGGCGCCGCTCGCCTCCTCTTCAGTCCTGACGGTCGCCTGCTCGCTACGGCTACTTATCGCAGCAACACGATCAAGCTTTGGGAAACTGCAACAACTCGCAAGCTCCGCGATCTTTCGAGTAGTGGACAGGCAGTACCCACCCTTCCTCCGACCGTAGCATTCAGTCGTGACAGTCGACTCGTCGCCGCTTCTGGCGGTGATAACTCAGTCACGGTTTGGGACGTCTTGAGTGGACGTGAATTACACAAACTCGGCGGCAGCTCGCAAAGTTCGCCGGGTACAGCGTTCGGCGTTTACTTTATAGCCTTCACTCCGGATAACCGCCTCGTAACCATCAGTGACGCCGTACGAATTTGGGATCTCTCAACTGGACGCGAACTTCGCTCTTTTGACGCAGAGATGGCCGGCGTAGCTAGTTTCAACGGCTCGGATTCCGGCCTCACACTCTCGCCTGATGGCACCCAGTTGCTTCTCATCACCGCGGGTGTCGATCCCGAAGTCAGGCTCATCGATCTCGCCAGTGGTCGTGAAACACGGCGGGTGAAGTTGCCCGGCGATCAGATCGACAGTCTTCAACTCTCTTTCAATCCCGACGGACATCTGCTCGCCGCCGGAGTTCACGACAAACGTTTCAAATTCTGGGACGTGACCGCAAAGAAGGATCGCGAACTTGGACCAACGACTAAAGAGTTTCCCCTGGTGAAATTCAGTCGTGACGGACGACTGCTCGCACTTTCTGACAACTACACCGTCAAGCTGTGGGACACGGCTACCTTCCGCGAACTGCCTGCTTTGACAGTTCCAACCAGCATCAACTTTCCGCAAGGCGATGCTTTCGTCAGCTTCAGCGAAGACGGCAAACGAATCGCAACCGGAGGCATCGGCACGGACACGATTGTTTGGGAGACGGAAACCGGCAAACGGCTCTCAACAATGAACGGTCGCACAAACATGGCGTACAACGTCGCCTTCAGTGCGGACGGCATGGAGCTCATTTCTGGTGGTCGTACACGTTGGGATCTGCGCACAGGACGCGGTCTTCGAATCATTCCTGATACGAGCGAGAAGACTTACGGAACGGCAAGTCCGGACGGCAAGATTGTTGCCGTTATGAGACTCAATTCAAACGTGCTCACGATTGTCGAAAGTCCAGGTGGGCGTCTGTTACACACGCTGACGCCGTCGGGTGACGCCGGACAGATCACGCGAAGTCGCTTTAGTGCCGATAGTTCGATGCTCGCTGTTGTGTATGGAACGATTGAGAATCAGCAGCCATCGGCAACAGTGGCGGATTTTACGCGTGGCGCCCAGGTCAAGATCTGGGACGTTAAGTCGGGACGCGAGTTGCGCTCCTTCACGCCGAGCGAGATTCCAATGCAGGCAGAGTTCACCGGCGACGGACGTTCTATCGCGATCATTGGCGGGATGGGCCAGATTACGCTTTGGGATGTGCAGTCGGGCAATAAGCTTCGCGATCTGGCGTCGTCACCAATGGCATCGTTTACACCCCCTGTCTTCAAGCCAGGACAGATGCCGACGATGGCGACGATGCCGAATATGGACGACATCGCCAAGATGATCACGAACACACTTGGAACGATGTCGGCCGGAACAATGGGCCAGTCTGTTACCTCGCTCGCGTTCAGCAAAGATGGACGCACGCTTGCAACCGGAGGAGTTGAGTCGAAAAGCAACTTCGATCTGGCGGCGATGATGAATTCAGCGATGAACCCACGCCAGAAGAAGGGCTCGAAACAGCCCGATTACGCCGACATGATGAAGGATTTCAAAGTTGAAGCGGTGGGTCGCGTGCAACTGTGGGACATCGCCAGCGGACGCGAGATCGCTGCAATCAGAGGACACGGACGCGCCGTTAGTAAAGTTGCCTTCAGTCGTGACGGCAAATTGCTCGCGTCGGGTGGCACCGACAGCACGATCAAGATCTGGGATGTGGCAAGTCAAAAAGAGTTGCGCACGATGTCCGGGCACACTGCCGCTATCGAGTCGATCGATTTCAGTCCCGACGGGCGCCTGCTTGCTTCGGCGGGCGACGACGGCAGCACGTTTGTCTGGGATACAAAAACGGGCGAGCACTTGCTGACGTTGGTCTCGCTCGACGATGGCGGCGAGTGGATGGTGATCACCCCGCAGGGTCTCTTCGATGGCACACCCGTTTCCTGGAATCAGATCCTCTGGCGTTACAACCAGGACACGTTCAACGTTGCACCTGTCGAGTGGTTCTTTAATGAGTTTTACTATCCCGGTTTGCTTGCTGACGTCTTTAATGGCAAGCGGCCGAAGGTCGCGCAGGACGTGTCGAAGAAAGATCGCCGGCAGCCGGTTGTGAAGCTGTCGCTTGTGGGCCAACCGCCCGATTCAGCCGTCGCAACACGTACGGTTAAAGTGAAGATCGATGTTGCAGATGCGCCTGCGGACAAAGACAATCCAAAGGGTACAGGCGCTCAGGATGTTCGACTCTTCCGCAACGGATCGCTCGTGAAGGTTTGGCACGGAGATGTGCTGAAAGG
>DASTVU010000499.1:0-4582 GCA_035758935.1 Pyrinomonadaceae bacterium
GTCGACCCGACGCTACCGCGTGACGGTACTGACCGTATCCAAGTGCGTATTTTAGAAACGTTTCTCCACTAGATCGGGTATTTTCAGCGCGATGGAAAGGGATCTCATAAAGCTCCTGATTCGCGTATCGGTGACACTGCTATTGGCGGTGTGCCCGTTGTTCGCCCAGTCGACGCAGGAGCAACCGCAACTCGCCGCGGTCAGTCGCGAAATTAAAAATGGCGAGACTCATTCATACCGAAAGCGTTTGGAGTCGGGGCAGTTTTTGAATGCTGTTGTTGTTCAGGAAGACATCGATCTTGTAACTGCGATTTTTGCACCCGATGGCAAACAGATTACAGAAAGCGATAGTCCGAATGGTAACTGGGGCTCCGAACCTGTTCTCGTAATCGCCCCGGTTACTGGTGAATATCGTATTGAGGTACGAGCACCCGGCAAAAGCGCACGAACAGGACATTACAAAATAGAAATCCTCGCACTGCGCGAAGCGACCGCTATCGATAAGAACCATGCCGCAGCCCAAATGGCACTCGATGAGGGCGCCAAACTCATGACGCAACAGACTGCTACAGCGAAGCGAACCGCGATCGAAAAGTATCAGACTGCGTTGCCACTCTTTCAGGCTGCCGGCGATAACTATCGCCGCGCTCTCACCTACCTATCAATCGGTATCGCTTACTTCTCGTTGAACGAGTATCGCAATGCGCGTCAGTATTTCGATGACACATTAAAGCTCTCTGTCTCTTTGGGAGATCGACGGCTTGAAGCGGGCACTGAGACTTACATGGGCGGTACGCTCGAGATCCTCGGCGACGTCGCAAAGGCTTTGGAGCACCAACAGCAGGCCCTCAAGCTCGCTCGTGAAAATGGTCCACGCATCGCGGAAGGCAACGCCCTCAGCAACATCGGCAAGATCTATAACGACCTCGCCGACTGGCAAAAGGCTCTGGAGTATTACCAACAGGCGCTGCCGGTTTTCAAATCGCTGAACCTCGCACAGAACCAGGCGGTCACTCTGAACAACATCGGCATTGCTTACAGCCAGTCAGGCGAGCAGCAGAAAGCGCTGGACTATTTACAGCAAGGTCTGCCGTTGCTTCGCTCTGTCGGAAATAAGAATTCCGAAGCGAACAATCTTCTCAATATCGGACGCGTCTACCGGCGCATGGGCCAATATGAGAAGGCGTTAGACTATTACAGCCAGGCGCAGGCCATTCAACGTGAAACGGGTAATCGTGCGCAGTCCGGGGAAACGCTTGATGAAATAGGTGTTGCCTACGCCGCGCAGGAGCAGTATGAGAAGGCCCTCGACTACCACCGCCAGTCACTCGAGATTCAACGCACCGTCGGCAATGTTCGTCGCGAAGCACTCGTACTCACAAATCTCGGCAACGCCTACAACGGTTTGAAACAACCTGAGAAAGCGGCCGAGCAGTTTAACTCCGCGCTAGCGATCTTCCGCAAAATTGACGACCTGGCCAGCGCAGCGATGGCACTGGAGGGGTTCGCGCGTGCGGAGGAGCAGCGTGGCAATCTCGAAGGTGCGCGGAAGCACATCGAGGAATCGCTGGCTTTGCGTGACACAGTGCGTTCACGCTCGGGTAGTTTGGAGTTGCGTGCTTCTTATCGTGCGACGATCGAACGTGCTTATGAGTTCTACATCGATCTTTTGATGCAACAGCACGCCTTTAACGATCTATATGGATATGATGCCGAAGCTTTGAAGGCGAGCGAGCGTGGTCGCGCTCGCAGTCTTTTGGAACAACTGAGCGAAGCGCGAATAGATATTCGAGAGGGCGTTGATGTTGCGTTAATCGCAAAGGAGCGTGACCTCGCTCGTGTTTTGAACGCAAAAGCACAACGCGAAATGCAACTCAAAGCACGTCGCGGCAGCAACGATGAGATCGCAGCGCTACATAAAGAAATCGGCGCACTTGAGGATGAGTACCAGCAGGTGCAGGCGGCGATTCGCAAGAGCAGCCCTCAGTACTCGGCTTTACTTCAACCACAACCACTCGATTTGAAAGGCATTCAGCAGCAGTTAGATCCAGACACGGTGTTGCTTCAATACGCATTAGGTGAGCGGAGAAGCTACGTCTGGGCTGTCACTCAGGCTGGGTTTCATTCGTATGTGTTGCCCAGGCGAGCAGAAGTAGAACCGATTGCGCGCGAGGTATATGAATCACTGGTGGCGCGCAGTGTCGTTAAATCACTGGAAACTCCGGCGCAACGAAGAACACGAATCGCGCGGGCCGACGCGAGTTTTCAAGATGCAGCCGAGCGCTTGAGCAATCTGATATTGTCACCGGCCAGGAAACATCTTACTCGGAAACGATTGGTTGTGGTTGCAGACGGTGCTCTGCAATACGTGCCATTCGCAGCGTTGACTGTCTCCAGTGGTTCATATCGACCACTCGTCTTTGATCACGAGCTGGTGAGCCTTCCGTCTGCGTCGGCGTTCGCGGTGCAACGTCAGAATCTGAAAGATCGTACGCCTGCGCCAAAATCGGTTGCTGTAATCGCAGATCCGGTGTTCTCAGTGAGCGACGCGCGATTCAAGACCGGAATCCAGGCGCAAGCCGTCAATGAACCTGCTGCGACACGAATCATCGAGCATTTGCAAGGCACTGCCAAGGGCCAACTCTCAATTCCCCGACTGCCATTCACTCGCTGGGAAGCCGATCAAATTCTCGCAGTGGCGCCTTCCGGTGGCAGTCTCAAGGCAATCGATTTCAATGCGAGTCGATCGATAGCAACGGGTGGCGAGCTGAGCAAGTATCGTTACGTGCATTTCGCCACGCACGGTTATCTCGACACGTCGCGCTCGAATCTGTCGGCAATCGTGCTTTCACTTTTCGACGAGCAGGGAAAACCGCAGGATGGATTCCTGCGCACACACGATATTTACAACCTGAAGTTGCCGGCTGAGCTGGTGGTGTTGAGCGCGTGTGAAACGGGACTCGGCAAAGATGTAACCGGTGAAGGTCTCGAAGGATTAACACGCGGATTCATGTACGCGGGCGCCCGCCGCGTGATCGTGAGTCTTTGGAATGTAAACGACAAAGCCACAGCCACGTTGATGCAGCGTCTTTACGTGGGAATGTTGCGAAGTGGCAAAACACCCGCGGCAGCCTTACGGGCCGCGCAGATTCAGATGCTGCGTACACGGCAGTGGCAGTCGCCGTACTTCTGGGCGCCGTTCGTTATGCAGGGAGAGTGGAAATGAAAACTATTTTTGGCCTCGTGTTGCTGATCCTCATCGCGGTTCCGGTTCTGGTGGCGCAGAATCCGGACGACATGACGCGGAAACTCTGGGATACCGCGTTTACCAGTTCGTCGGCAAAGAAGAACACGCGGCGACGCGCGACGGGTTATCGCCTCGCCACACCGAATGTGCCCACCAATAATGTCGCACCAGAGACAGTTGTTGGCGTAACGCTTTGGCGCCTGCGACCTGCAAGACAATCTGATTCCGGCGAAAGACTGATTGTTCACGACGACAACTCCGATAACGAGTGGATACCGGAACGCATTTCCGCAAATACAAGACTGGTGCAGGGAGATAAGCTGCGAATCAGCGTTGAGGCAGTGCGTGGCGGTTATCTATATGTGATTGATCGAGAGCAGTATGCGGATGGGTCGCTCGGAGAACCTTATCTGATCTTTCCAACGAAGCGGACTAACGCAGGAGATAATTCGGTCGGGATTGGGAGGCTTGTCGAGATTCCCGCCCAGGACGATAATCCGCCTTTCTTCACGATGAAGAAGAGTCGAGCGAATCACGTCGCGGAGGTTTTGAGCGTTATTGTTTCACCGACAAAGCTCGAGGGAGTGCAGATCACCGATAAAGCGTTGAAGCTCCCGGACGCTCAAGTGGCATCGTGGGAAAAGGCGTGGGGCTCGAGTGTCGGAAATCTGGAGATGTCGACCACGGGCCAAACATGGACCAAAGAAGAGAAGGACGCGCGCACACGAGCTCTAACCTCGAGCGCTCCGCCACCGCAACTCGTCTTCTATCGACCCAGCGTCAAGCCAACCGAACCAATGTTTGTGAAACTAAAACTAAATTATCGGAGATAAATCCGTGTTCATCCGTGGCTAATTACCCAACGGATAGAATTTCCAGTTCGTCACGAAATCTCTCGTCAGTTTCTGATTCGTGATCGCCGCACGCAACATCTCGATCGGAATCCGATTCTCCTTCAAAAGCGCGTCGTTATAAGCGCGGTTGGTCATCTTGCCTGAACCAACCAACTCCTTGTGCATGTAATACTGCTGCAGTCCGCCAATCAAATACGCGATCTGGTAAAGCGGGCCATAGCTCCCGTCAAACGAACGTCTCACTTCAGCAGTCGCGTTATCGCGTTCATGACCGACCTTGTTCACCAGCAAGTCGATACATTCCTGCGGCGTCATCTTCTCGAGATGGAAACTGAGCGAAAAAATGATTCGCGCACAACGATGCATACGCCAGAAGAGCATTCCGATCTTCTCCTCCGGCTTCTTGGCAAAACCCAGATCCCACAACAACAGCTCCCAGTAAAGCGCATTGCCTTCGCTCCAGAACGGCGTCCCAAAGATA
>DASTVU010000500.1:0-2721 GCA_035758935.1 Pyrinomonadaceae bacterium
TCTTGATCGCGCTTGTCCGATAACAAAGCGGCGTCAGGCCGCCGCACTCCAAGGTGCCGCCAGATACAATGAGACAACTAATTCTTTGCGTTATTCTAATCAACGCTTCTCTAATGACACCCCTGGCTCAGTCTCAAAACAGACCGCGTGCGCGTGAGCTTGGCATCACCGTCGGCGTACTTCCACCCGGACCGCTGAACGCAATCACAGACGTCGACGGCGTGCTCGTTGGTCACACAACCCTAGTTCGCGGTGATAACGTTCGTACCGGCGTGACTGCTATCCTTCCGCACTCCGGAAATCTCTTCCGCGAGAAAGTGCCGGGCGCTGTCTTCGTCGGGAACGGCTTTGGCAAACTCGCCGGCTCCACGCAAGTAAACGAGCTGGGTGAAATCGAGACACCGATCCTGCTGACTTCAACCCTCAGCGTCCCTCGCACTGCCGACTTTCTGATCGACTACATGCTTGCGCTCCCCGGAAATGAAGATGTCCAGTCGATCAACCCACTCGTAGCGGAAACAAACGACGGGTATCTCAACGACATTCGCGGCCGGCACCTTTCGCGCGACGACGTATTCGCTGCAATTAAGGGCGCGAAGGGCGGCGCGGTGGCAGAAGGCTCTGTCGGAGCGGGAACCGGCACTGTCGCGTTCGGCTTCAAAGGCGGTATCGGCACGTCCTCCCGCAAACTCCCTCAGCGTCTGGGTGGATTCACGGTCGGGGTGTTGGTACAAACAAACTACGGCGGAGTTTTAACCATCAACGGCGCTCCGGTAGGGCGCGAACTCGGCCGCTATTATTTAAAGGACGAACTTGCCGCGCCCCCAAATGTCCCCGATGGCTCAGTAATCATCGTGATCGCCACCGACGCTCCCCTCGACGCCCGAAATCTGAACCGTATGGCCGCTCGTGCGATAATGGGCCTCGCCAGGACCGGGGCCGCGGGTAGCAACGGCAGCGGTGATTACGTCATCGCATTCTCAACCGCACCCGACGTACGCATCAGACCTCTCAACCAGAATGAGCGAAGCACGCCTCGTAACGTCAAAACACTTGCAAACGATGCTGTCTCACCACTCTTTCTCGCCGTCATCGAGGCCACCGAAGAGGCAATCTACAACTCTCTTTTCAGGGCCAACACCACTTCCGGAAGGGGTCGAACTGTGGAAGCGCTGCCGTTGGACCGTACGGTGGAAATCCTCCGTAAGCATGGTCTAATTGGCCCTTCTCGCTAGGTCGCACTATCACGACAAGTTCACGGTGGTCTAACCTTTTCATACTGAGAAGAAAACTGTTTGACACTCGCATGGTCGGTGCATAGAATCCATTACGAACCCCCATAACAAAACTAATCTTGAAGGGAGTTAACGATGGCATCGCGACTAAATGTTCGTGTCAACCGAAAACGACCAGAGTCGATGACTCGGCAAATTCGGGAACAGATTAATACGCTGATTGAAGCAGGAGAGTTGGCTGCAGGGACCTTGCTCCCCAGTGAGCGTGACCTGGCCAACACCTTGAAGGTCGCTCGCAACGTTGTTCGGGGCGCTTACGAGCAACTCATGGAAGCTGGACAATTGAGGAGTGAAGGCCGCAAAGGAAGATCGGTGAGTTCAAGCCGTAGCTCTTCGAAGAAGAAGTCGACCAGTAAGACCTCCAAGAGCAAAGCGCGCAAGAAGTAGTTTGCTCTTCCTCGCTTTCAAACAGATTCCCCCTGTTTTACAACCGTTTTTGCTCACAAATCCTACTCTATTCACTGGCAGCCGGAGTTTCTTTGCCCAGCGCTATGATTTCGTCTCGAATTGCGTTTCGTTCCGCCAATAGTCTGACGAAGAATCGTCTTTCGACCAGAAAGAACGTCAACACACGCAATCCCGCAATGGATTTGTCCAACTCTTCGTAGAAGATAATCGCTGCATAACCGCAAAATGGAATCACGAGGAGTGCCAACAGTGCGACCAGCCAGCCGAAGAACACATATCCAAGAACGGTCAGGATGATCCAGGTAAGTGGAAACAGGAGCATTGCGGAGATGATCTTGATGGTCGAGATGACGTCATCTGAATCGCGCGAAAGTCTTGTGGCCAGGTAACCGCCGAGTTTGTAGGCCGGATAGTGAGTGATGGTACCAATCAGGGCTGGTCCAAGCATCAACAGGAACAGAATCGAGCGGCGCACTATGGCTGCGACGACTCTCATCGTGGAAGCGGGCGGTGATAATTCCTCTGTGTCGACGCCTGCCTGGTTCAACTCAGCTTCGAAGCGCAGCATTCTCAGCTCGAGCCGGCGCAGGCGCTCGGGCTGAACCGATTGAAGGATGGGATAGGCTTTGATAAATCTTTGCTGCAGTCGCAGTTCGTCTCTGAGACTGTCCGGTTCGCCGTCGTTTGAGGCAGACGAAAAGATTCGTTCTGCACGCGCGGTGGTTTGCAGTTCCTCTTCGTGTTGGGCGTCGAGGATTACTTCGCGGAGAGCTTTTTCAATCTGGCTGGAAAGTTGACGAACTTCATCGCGCGGCGGCGTGCCGTCAGGTTCAAGCTCAACGGGCTCAACGTCAATTGGATTTCCGAAGTAGAGCAAAGCGTCACTACGAAAACGTGTTTTCGACGTGTAATAGAGGCCGGCAGGGACAATCTTCAGTTCGGAGACTTCACCGGTCGAGACTGCTGCGATTGAGATACGGGCCGCGCCGGTTTTGATTGGCTGCAATCCCGGCGCGTC
>DASTVU010000501.1:0-5867 GCA_035758935.1 Pyrinomonadaceae bacterium
TTTCCGCAAAGGCTTTCTGCTTGTCTTTACATCCTTGTATGACGAACGACATCCCCAGCCCGTCGGCGCGTTTCTGCACTGCGGTAGAAGTTCGTCCTGAGATGATTCCGGATCTCAACCCCGCCCGATGCAAAAGGTCGATTCCAAGCCCGTCGCGTGTATGAAAGCCTTTTTGCTCCTCACCGTTTTCAAATATCCAGACGCGCCCGTCAGTCAACACTCCATCACAATCCATCAGGAGCAACTTAATGCGCGCGGCGCGTTTTTGAACTTCGGAGGTCATCGCACTTCAAAGAGTTCGATCCCGGAGAGTTTCCAGCCAGAAGGTGTTCGCGCAAGCATCAGTACAGCAGTACCGGAACCGACCGTACCGAGTTTCTTGGCGTTGATCTGCACGTCCGCGGCTATAAGATTCGGATTGATCTGCTCAGTGCGCACCACTCTCGTATCCCACTGTTCGGTGCCAATGCTCGCATTGATGAACTTCACGAGCTCACCCGAAACGATGCGAGCTTCCAGATCTGCTTTCTTGTTAGTGACGACTGCCTGCGCAAGTTGCGTAATAAACGTCCTGGCAGTCTCATCAACCGGTGGCGCATTGTTCGCTGCTGCTTCAGCGCGGAGACGCGCCAGACGTGCGGCCAGAGACGAAGGATAGTCATGACTCGCAATCACTGCATCGGTGAATCGCTTTGCCGCTTCGGCGGGCTGATTGCGCTTCATCGCAATTTCACCGAGGCCGATGTTGGCCCATGCAAGTGTTGCCGTGAACGGAAGGGGCTCTTCAAGAGCGGCACGGAAAAGCTTCTCTGCCTCTTCATTCCTGTTCTGTCCGAGCAGCGCGCGGGCAAGAATGATTTGCGCATCCTGGAATCGAGGCGCCCCCGCAAGCATCGCGCGCGCAGTCGCCTCGGCTTTAGCAAAGTCCTGAGCACCTAGCTGCAAATAAGCTTCATTCAATGCCTGCGAAAGTTCTTTACCACGCGGCATCACATCATTGCCGTAATCGAGTTGTGGATAAAGTTTATCCGGGTCAACTTCAACACGAACTACTTTTGCGGGCGTCTTGAAAACTGCTTCACCAAAATTCTTCGCGGGTACAGTTACCTCGGTCCGTACTTCCTGTCCCGTGTCAGTAGTAGCAACGACTGTGGTCGTCACGTCAATCGAGCCGAGATTGCGTAATGCTGAAACCCAATCGGCGCCACGTTGCTGTGGTAAGCCGACCATGAGATCGGTATCGATTACCTGATCGAGTTGCTGGTCCAACAGCGCCTTAAGACTCTCGCCACCACGAGCGACAAGTGCTTCACGCAAACCAGGCAGATTGATACCGTTGGGATCAGTCTTGCCTGACTGTAAAGCTGTGCGAATCACAGTCATGAACGCATCACGACCCAAACGCCGTTCGACGAGACGCCAGAACATCGCGCCACGATTCGGCACGGAGTTGAAGTAAGTACTGTCTAACTGGCTTGAACGTGCAAGCGGAGCATCGCGCTGCGCGACTGAAACATAAGCCAAACGCTGGCGGTACAACTCTGTCTTAACAGCGTCCGCTCCAAACTGTTTTTCGAGAAACTGGGTTGCGAGATAACGCACGAGAGCGTCGCGCAAAACGCCGCCACCTTCGCCCTGAACTGCTGTTTGTCCTCCAATCCATAACCGCGCGACCGCTTCGGCGACAGAGAGTGCAGTCGCTGCGTCGATCTTCGGCAAGCGCAAAGTGTCTGCGTCGAAGAGTACCGTACCGGCATCACTGAATCCCGCGCCTCTGCGAACTGCGACGAGACGGACCGGAACATCAGGTGCCGGACCGAGTGGCGTCGCGTAAAAGCTTCGCGCCATCCCGGCAAACGCGATGAGAGCCTCGGCTCGCTTTCGTTCCTCTGCGCCAGCTCCCTTCTCGAGTAACAAGGTGATGCCCTTGCCATCGGCGGCGCCGTCGAGTTTGTCCCAGTCGCCTTGCACAAAGAACGGTTGTCCGTGCAGCGACTGTTCAAACAAAACCGATCCTGCTGGACCAGCTTTGTCAACTCCTGAAGAGATCGCGTTTGGAATGTTGACCGTCAACTTGAATGGCGCGGAGTCTGCACCACGCACCGAGTAAGGACTGTTCGGCATCGGGTACCAAAACGCGAGTGGCAGAAACTGTGTCGCGATCGGACTGATCGCTGTCAGACCTGTGTTGCTCTCGACGGCAAGTGTATACGTCACCGTAGCTGAGACAGTGGAGTTCGAAGTTACGGCCGCCGGCAATGAGATCTCGATGCGCTGAAGATCTCCGCGTGGGTCCTGGCCCGGTCTGAAGTTCGCAGGACTGCCTCCGACCGTTACTGATTTCACACTCGCTTTTGAATTGAGACGAACGGTCATTGTTCGGCCTGGTCCACCGACGTTGGTCGCATTGATTGTCGTCACCGCGTTGAGCAAGCGCGCGTCCTGCTGAACGTTCGCGTTGATATCAAATGATGTCACCTGCCAAATGGGGCTCGCCGGAGTCTGTGCTCCGACCTGGACCACAAGGCACAGGATGAACGTGAATAAAAGAAGTTTTCTCATAGTTAACGGATGAAATAGAAGTATCTTTCTCTGTGCAACCTCTGTGTTCTCTGTGTCTCTGTGGTTAACCGGTTTAAAGTTACACTCACCACAGAGACACAGAGAACACAGAGGTTGCACAGAGAAATCAGGACGCTACATTAATCAGACAAACTTATACGCACCAGCTGGTGAATGTCGCGCAACATCGTCAACAGCGACGCGAGACGATGCAGTGGCAATGCATTCGGTCCGTCTGACAGTGCCTTCTCGGGACAATCGTGCACTTCCATGAAAACCGCATCGACACCGCACGCAACTCCTGCACGCGCCAGCGGTTCGATGTATTCGGATTGTCCACCCGTTGCATGGCCAAGACCGCCCGGCAACTGGAGTGAATGCGTGACGTCGAAAACCACCGGTACTCCAAACTCGCGCATGATCGGAAACGATCGCATATCAACGACGAGATTGTTGTAACCAAAACTCGCGCCCCGTTCAGTCAGCATGAACTTTTCACAACCAGCTTCGCGAGCTTTATCGACGATATTGCGCGCATCCTGCGGCGCCAGAAACTGGCCTTTCTTGACGTTGACTGCCTTCCCTGATTTGGCCGCCGCAACTATCAGATCTGTTTGCCGGGAGAGAAATGCCGGAATCTGCAACACATCGACAACGGCAGCGACTTGCTCCACCTGAGAAACGTCGTGAATGTCGGTAAGCACCGGAACATCGACCTCTTCTCTGACTCGTTGCAACACTTCGAGGCCGGCTTCCAAACCCAAACCGCGGAAGCTTTTGATCGACGATCTGTTTGCTTTATCGAAAGAGGATTTGAAGACGTAGTCGAGACCCGCTGCCTGCGCACGGTCGCGACATTCGCGCGCCATCATCAACGCATGTTCAGGAGATTCGACAACGCAAGGGCCGGCAATGATCGTCAGCCGGCCGTCACCAAACGTAGCTTTACCAACGGAAAAGGACTTGGCCATAGGAAAGTTGCCACAAAAGGCACTTTAATGCAGCCCGAGTATACGCTTGACCTTGTCCAGAAATGAACTGGGCTGGGGTGGTTCGTGCTTTGGTTGAGCTTCAGCGGAGGTCTTTTCGGCAGGATTTCCACCTAAAACTTTGATTTCGTTTGAACCGGAACTTAGCGCGCGTTTTTCGCGGAGACGCGAGATGTCGACCACGAGCCGTCCCGAAGGTGATTCGACGCCTGAATCACGCAGCGCTTCAATATCAGGCGCACTCTTGATCTCGTGATATTCGAGTCCGAGCCGGTTCGCAGTCTCGAGTAGCTCGCGCCGGAACTCAGCGGCATTTGGCGGTCGATCAGAAGGTTCTTTCTCAAGGGCATGCAGAACGATGCGTTCGACGTCTTCAGGAATCGCGGCCACAACCTCGCGCGGCGAGTGCGGCGGGTTGTTGACGTGCTTCTGCGCAATCTCAGCGGGAGTCGAACCGGAAAAAGGAACCATGCTGGTCAACATCTCATAGAGGATAACGCCTAAACTGTAGACGTCAGTCGCAGGAGTCAGTTCGCTGCCGTTGTGCTGCTCAGGAGACATGTAACGCGGCGTGCCGATAACTGTGTTTGATTGGTCCAGGGCACTCTCATCATCGTCGTTGCCTACAAAAAACTTTGCGATACCAAAATCGAGTACTTTGACGACAGCAGGCTGATCGGCGCTTTGTGTAATTAGAATATTCGACGGCTTGAGATCGCGATGAATGATGCCGGCCTGATGCGCTGCTGCTACGGCATCGGAGGCCTGCAACATGATCGACATTGCGCGGGCTGTTTCAAGTGGTGCTTCCCTGCTGACAATTTCTCGAAGCGTGCGACCTTCGAGCAGCTCCATCACGATGTAGACCCAACCTTCGGTAGTGTGTCCGAAGTCGGTAACTGCAACAGCATTCGAATGTTGCAATGCCACCGCGGCGCGCGCCTCTGTGAGAAGTCGAAGTCGCGCAGCTTCGTCTTCGGAAAAACGTTGATGCAGAAATTTGATCGCGACGGGACGGTCCATCGAAAGATGCCGTGCGCGATAGACTTTTCCCATGCCGCCTGAACCGAGCCGTTCCTCAACGTAATACTTCTCGTCGAGCGTACGGCCTACGAGCGGATCCGTTGCCGGTAATGTGGTAGACAGATCTGTCATTACATGAAGTGAGGTACTTCTGGGCAGTCTAACCACAGATTACACAGAATCTGCGTAATCTGTGGATAAATGAGTCTAATCTCCACTTGTAGCGGTCAATCTTTCGTGCACCACCAGATCGACTTCTCCATTCTTCTCCATTGAGGTCTCAGAGTGCAAACGATTTTCGTATGCCGCACGAACAAATGATGCAAACAAGGGATGAGCATTGAGTGGTTGCGACTTGTATTCCGGGTGAAACTGGCAACCAACAAACCACGGATGCACGTCGCGCGAGAGTTCAATCATCTCCACAAACTTACCATCCGGCGAGACACCGCTGAACACCAATCCTTCCTTTTCGAGCCGTTGCCGAAACTCGGGATTGAATTCATAACGGTGGCGATGCCGCTCGCTTATCTCATCGGCGCCGCCGTAAACGTCCTGGACCAACGAGCCGGGCGCCAATCGGCATGGCCACGCGCCAAGTCGCATGGTACCGCCTAACTCTTCAACTCCCACCAGATCTCTCAGCTTAAAAATAATCGGATGAGGCGTCTCGAGGTCGAACTCAGTCGAGTCAGCTTCTTTCATTTCACAAACGTTACGCGCGTACTCGATACAAGCGGTTTGCATTCCGAGGCAGATGCCAAAGTATGGCGTGCGCGACTTGCGCGCGTAAGAGATCGCGCGAATCATCCCGGCCACGCCGCGTTTGCCGAATCCTCCCGGCACCAGGATCGCGTCGAAGTCGCGCAAGCGATCTTCGTAGTCGTCGTCCATCAACTCTTCCGACTCGATCCACTTCACATCGACGCGAAGGTTGTTTGCGACACCACCGTGCGTCAGCGCTTCGCGCAAAGACTTGTACGAGTCTTCCAACTCGACGTACTTGCCAACAATCGCAATCGATGCCTCTCCTCCCGAAGGCTCGCGAATCGTCGCGACCAGGTTTCTCCATTCGGTGAGATCCGCTTGTGGCGCCTGTGATTCGAGGCCTAGCTGCGAGACGATCAAATCATCAAGACCCTGTTCGTGAAACGCGAGCGGAACCTCATAAATAGTGTCGACGTCCTGGGCACTGATGACAGCGGGCTCTTTCACGTTACAGAAGAGGGCGATCTTGCTCCGCAGCTCGCGTGATAACGGCTTTTCCGAACGGCAAAGAAGGATGTCGGGCGC
>DASTVU010000502.1:0-3326 GCA_035758935.1 Pyrinomonadaceae bacterium
GGCCGAAGCCCATATCATCTTGTGCCCAGATTGCCAGCGCGAGGTGGAGAGCCTCCGCCCAGTAGTCAATCAGTTCGTTTCCTGGCCCATCGATGTGCTTGCGTCCGACTACGTCGCTGCTGATAGGCCTGGCGCTTCGCATCGCTGAGGAGACCGGCAAGCCACCAGTGTTGCCAACGGCGGGGCAGTGGGTGGAGCCGGAATGGGAACAGGTCGCACCCGGGATCGAATGCAAGCTACTCGCGACCGACACGGAAAGGCATCGAGTCAGCATGTTGGTACGCCTCGCGCCCGGCGCGAGATACCCTGCCCATACTCACGCAGGCGTAGAAGAGCTGCATCTCCTTGATGGCTTCCCGACTCCCTATAAAAGCAAAGTCTCACCGTACCTTCTGGGCTATTGATGAGCGAACTCCGGAGAGGGAGATAGGCATGACGCCGTTTGGACCATCACACTTGTTTTGAGAGTCAGCTAACGCCAAAGACTGGATTTCGCGCATGGACCAGATCGATGACAAGAGCTTGGAACTCGAGCGCTTGCCTCATAGCAAAAGCAAGCTGGACCAGAAAGCGTCGAAGCGCGCGCCAGATGAGTTAGAGCAACAAGTTAATGAACGAACGACTCAACTCTCTGCCATCAACACACAGTTGATTAATGAAATCGCTGAGCGCGAGCGCGCAGAGATCGAACTCACGCTCGTGAAGGACGAACTGGCTGCGGACTTGAAAACCATGCTCCGCCTTCATGAGCTCAGCACTCGATTACTGAAATCCACCGAACTCCAACCGCTGCTCGAGGAAATCCTTGATGCGACTATCGAATTACTCAATGCCGACTTTGGTAACGTTCAGCTCTGTAATCCGCAATCCAAAGCCCTAGAGATTGTGGCCCAGCGCGGCTTCAAGCAGGACTTTCTCGACTACTTCAGCAGCGTTCACGAAGATAGCGCTGCGTGTGGTCGTGCGATGCAGCACCGCCGGCGTGTCATCATCGACGACGTGGAGACCGACCCGGGCTTTGCAGCGCACCGGCAGATTGCCGCCTCAGCCGGCTTTCGTGCGGTGCAGTTCACGCCCCTTTTTAGTCGTAGCGGTGAGCCGCTCGGAATGATCTCTACTCATTTTGGCCAGCCACATCACCCCTCGGAACACGACTGTAGATTCATGGATCTCTACGCCCATCTCGCCGCCGAATTCATCGAGCGCAAACAAGCAGAAGAGAAATTGCGCCGCAACGAGATCTATCTGGCGGAAGGGCAGCGGCTCAGTCACACCGCGAGTTGGGCATGGAAGGTTTCCACTGGCGAGGTGTACTGGTCAGCGGAACTGTTTCGCATTTATGGCCTGGATCCTGACAAACAAAGACCTGGTTATCCCGACGTTCTCAAATATATTCATCCGGAGGATCGGGCGCGGGTGCAGACGACTTTTGAAGATGCCGTGCGCGAACAAAAAGACTACGAACTTGCCTATCGCATTGTCTGGTCAAACGGCACAATCAGGCATGTCAACAATCTGGCCCACCCCGTTTTCGACGAGCGTGGAACTCTCCTCGAATATGTAGGTACCACCATTGACACTACCGAACGTGTGCAGGCAGAAGAGCGGGTACGCAAGGCCTACGAGCGAGTCGACATGATACTCGAAAGTATCTCGGACAACTTCTTCGGCCTGGACAAGGAAGGACGATTCACATTTTTCAACAAACATGCGGCTGAGCAAATGAGAACCCTGGGCAGAGATCCTGATGCTCTCATCGGAAGAGTGGCATGGGAGGAGTTTCCGGACATGCCTAATAAGGAAAACGTGTTGCGCGTCCTGTCTGAGCACGTTGTGATCGTCGATGAAGTCTATTACGCGCCTTTGGAAGAGTGGGTCGAGAATCACATGTATCCGAGCAGCGACGGTGGATTAGTCAGCTTTCAAAAGTACATCACTGAGCGTAAACGAACGGAAGAAGAACTTCGCAAGACGCAGGCTGAGCTGGCGCACGTTACCCGGGTTACCACTCTGGGAGAGCTGACCGTTTCAATCGCGCATGAAGTCAACCAACCGCTCGGCGCCATTGTGACCAACGGTCATGCCTGTTTGCATCTGCTCTCCCGCACTAATCCCGACATCGACGAAGCCCGACGAGCTGTCGAGTGCATGATCGCCGATGGCATTCGCGCAAGCGAGGTGATCAAGCGAATTCGGGGGTTGCTGAAAAAGTCAAGAGATGGAAATTCCTCGTGCAATATCAATAACAATATTCGGGAGGTGCTTGCTCTCACAGCCGGAGAACTAACCAAAAACGGAATTAACGTGCGAACCGAATTGGCTCATGGCCTGCCCTACGTGATAGCTGATCGAGTGCAGATCCAACAAGTAGTGCTGAATCTGATTCTCAATAGTAAGGAGGCGATGAGCGGCGCGGGTTGGCAGCCCCGCGAATTACTGATCAGATCCGAACAAGCCGGACCTGAGCTAGTGGTGACCGTAACAGACACCGGCGTTGGCATAGCCCCTGAAAATAGGGAAAGTGTATTTTTTCCTTTCTTCACCAGCAAGGAAGGAGGTTTGGGGTTTGGACTATCAATCAGCCAGACGATTGTTGAGGCCCATGGCGGCAGACTATGGACCAAGCCTGGTCATAATGGTCAGGGGACGACTTTCCAGTTTAGTTTGCCCACAGGTGAAAATCTTCGATGACCGCCGCCAAGATTCCGTGCCAGGTGGTATTCGTCATTGATG
The DNA here is from genome assembly GCA_035758935.1 of Pyrinomonadaceae bacterium. Classification (GTDB taxonomy): domain Bacteria; phylum Acidobacteriota; class Blastocatellia; order Pyrinomonadales; family Pyrinomonadaceae; genus PSRF01. The sequence continues at coordinate 2,734 of DASTVU010000502.1, forward strand.
ATGATGCGTCGATGCGCGACGCGGTTAGCCGTTTGTTGAACGCGGTCGGGCTAACGGTCCAGACGTTTGATTCCGCCAGGGAGTTTCTCGCAGGGAGGTTACCTGATGTTCCGGGATGTGCGGTGTTGGATGTCAGGTTGCCTGGCTTGAGCGGTCTCGACCTGCAACGAGAGATGGTAGAGAGAGGGATTCATATTCCAGTCATCTTCATCACGGGCCATGGCGACATCCCGATGTCAGTACAGGCAATGAAAGCCGGCGCTGTCGAGTTTCTGACCAAACCTTTTCGTGATCAGGATCTACTGGACGCTGTTCGTTCGGGAATTCAGCTCGATCGTCAGGGACGAAAAGAGCGTGCTGAGCTAGCTGAACTACGTGATGGTCTCCGGCAACTGACTCCACGAGAACGGGAAGTTATGTCGCTGGTTGTCGCAGGCTTGCTCAACAAGCAAATTGCCTTGCGCCTCGGCGCCAGCGAGAAAACGATCAAGATTCATCGCAGCCATGTAATGCAAAAGATGCGTGCCGATTCCCTGGCAGATTTGGTAAGAATGTCTCAAAAGCTTGGCATCGAAACTACCTAGTCCGAAATC
>DASTVU010000503.1:0-4126 GCA_035758935.1 Pyrinomonadaceae bacterium
GTGCAATTTCGAGTCTGGAAAATGTCGAACTATTCGGAATTTGTGATCAGCCTTTCGCGAATGACGACCAAACCATATTTCGCGGCGTAGTTTGCATTGCAGACACACATGATTCCGAACAGTTGATCGAGGCCGTCAAACAGCTCCAGCAAAAACACGGACCACTTAACAGAATCGTTACCACTTACGAAACGCTTCTTGAACCCGTAGCCCAAACCGTCGAAGCATTCGGACTAGAAGGAATGAACGTCACCACGGTTCGTCGCGCGCTTAACAAATCCTCTCTGATCACGACGCTCAAAGAAGCCGGAATAGGTACCGCTCGAAGCCTCGTTTGCACGGACGAACTACAAGCACGTCGCTTCGCGCACGAATTAGGCTTTCCCGTTGTCTTAAAACCACTGAATGGCAGCGGGGGACTCGCCACCTGGTCCATTAGCAACTCTTCGGAACTGGACCTTGCGCTCGAACTCACAAACCCAACACATACTCGCCCTATGCTTGTCGAAGAATGTCTCAGCGGTCAGGAACTCTGCATCGACACGATCACGATCGCAAACGAGGCGCGCTTCCACTCGATCTGTTGTTATTACCCTTCGATTCTGGAAGCACTCGAAAACCCTGCGATCCAGTGGCGCTGCATGATGCCTCGCGACATCAGCGACGAACCTTATCAACACTTTATCGCTCAAGGCCTCGACGCGGTCCGCGCTTTGTCAGTCGGCGACGCGATGACGCACATGGAAGCTTTTCTGCTTGCAAATGGACGCGTTTGCTTCACCGACGCCACTCTCCGACCCGCAGGCGCGCGGATCGCTCCGATGCTCGCCTATGCTTACGACGTCGATCCGTACCTCGCCTGGGCCAGGGCAAGCCTCGACGGATGTTTCGATGGACCATGGACGCGCAAATTCGCAGTGGGAACAGTGTTCCTTCGTGGCGCCGGATCGGGAACGGTGGAGAGCGTTAATGGATTCGAGATCGTCGAAAGAGAATTGCGCGGGGCTACGGTTGACGTTCGCCTGCCGCAAGCCGGTGCTGTCAAAGCTTCTACTTACACAGGTGACGGCTACATCACCGTTCGTGATCCCGACACAACCGTCGTCGAAGACGCTCTCGATTTCATTTCACAAACTGTTCGCATTAACTACAACAACACAGAATCATCTGCAACGCTGAGAGACGAGTGGAGCAGGCGCTTACAGTACAATCAACTCTATAAACCAGCCTGGGAGATTGATTCTCACACCACGGCGTAAAAGGAGATCATGGCAACAGAAGCACCAAGAGCTTTCAACCGTGAGATGTATCACGATCATCCTGAAAACGTGTTCTACGGGACTGACGATGGGCACCAGGACGGATCGTTCACAGAGTTTCAGGAGATCCGCGACCACTACGAATCGGTTGCTCCCGAACGACGCGAAGACATTCACATGATCAGCGTCGTCGGTGGGCTCTACGGTCTGAATCTCATTCCGTTGTGGAAGCCAAAGTCGATCACGATCTTCGATATCAATCCCACTGCCATCACTTATTTTCAGCTCATCCATCGCGTGCTCACCAGCAGTCGCGACGGCCAGCATTTTCTCGAGCGACTCACGAACGGTGATTATGAAGTCAGTAGCGAGCGCGAACGTTTCGTGCAGGAAAATATTCGTCTTAAGCAGCAAGGTTCCCTGCCGCGTGCGCGTGGTTCGACGAAACGCCCTTATGAGCAGAGTTGGCAGAATGTTTTTGCGAACTTTGAGTTGACCAAAGAGATCCTGTCGGAAGTGCCGGTCGAGATTCGCACTGAGCCGATGGAGAGCGAAGGCTTTGCGCACTGGATTCGGTCGCAGAATAATCTCTGGATCTATGCTTCAAACATCACAGAGTTTCATTACTTCGATCTGGATTTTGATGATCCGTCCAATGTCGTCGTCGTGCAGATCATCTATCCCGGACTAAAAGCGCAGGTGCTGGACCTCGCTTCGCTGAGCGGTGGACCAGTGAAGGTGCACTTCAGGATCCCGCTGGAAGCGGAGAGAGTCGATGCCGGAGAAGGTTCAGCTCGAAGTTAATCCGAACTATAGAGTTAGCGGAAGTTCGCGGTCTCTCGAGATGGTGCGCTGGTTGCGCGAGGTAGACGAAATCACCGTCGTTGAGAACAGTGAAATTCCGCCGCTCGCGATCGTAGTGAACAAACGCGTCGTTGCTGTCGTCGATCCGTTTGATGATGCGCATCTCAACTCGCGGTGGGATGATGAAGGCTCGACTCAACAACGCATCAACGAATTGCGGCCGTCGATCGTCTTGAAGTATCAGTGGCGCCGTGGAGTCGATTACCCGAGCGGTACGATCAGTGCGGGTTATCCTTGTCTCCTCGAAGATGTCGCGCGACCGGCTGATTTGTTAACGCGAAGGCGTCACATAGCCGTTACCGCTCGCATGCGTGGTAACTGGGACTATCATTGGGCCACAGATATCGAGTGGATGAAAGCGCGCTCCTGCATCGTGAGCCAGATCAAGTTGTTGACTCAACTGGGCCATCAGGCACGCGGAGGGCTGACGAGCGCCGGCGAGTACACGCAGGAGCTCTGGGATTCGCAGATCGGTTTTGAGTGGCGTGGCAGCGGCTATCTCACACATCGACTGATCGAATACATCCGCGCAGGTGTCGTGCCGATTACGCGTCCGCTAGGGAAGGAGTGGCCCATACGTGAGGACGTCGTCCTCGAAGATGGCGTTCATTGCATCTTCTGTCCCGATCCATATCGCTTCGCTCAGGAGGCAAGCAGATTACTGCTCGACCCGCAAAAGATTGCGCGCATTCGCCGTAATCTTTTGACGTTATGGGAAGAGAAACTCTGCCCACGAGCACAGGGCTACTGGCTCTGGTCCAAGATCAAAAAGGCCACGGATTTACACGGATGAACACGGATCAGAAATTTCTTTTTTATCTGTGTCATCCGTGTAAATCCGTGGCTAATAAAGGAATGTGAATGCCAAATAAGATCAGAATCGCAACGAACGCCGCACCTCCATCAATCGGCACACACTCTCAAGCAATCCGCACCGGCGATCTCGTTTTCCTCACCGGACAAACCGGCCGCGATCCCGAGACGGGGGAACTGGAAGAAGGTCTCGAAGCACAAACACGCCGCATGCTGTCAAACATCGACGCCGTTCTAAACGCCGCCGGTTGTACACCGGCAGACATCGTCAAGGTCACTCTCCTCTTAACCGACATCAAAAACTTCAAAGCAGTCGACGCAATCTACGCAGCATGGCTTCCCGGTCGTGGTGTGACTCCGCTTCCGGCGCGCACTGCTTTCGCAGTCGACGCGCTGCCTGCGGGAGCACTCGTAATGCTTGACGTAGTCGCTGCATATCCAAACGAATAATCATGCGTATCACCCTCGTTATCGGTGGCCTCGGTGGTGGAGGAGCCGAACGAGTTTGCGTCAACCTTGCCAACTGTTGGGTCGAGCGTGGCCATCACGTCACGATTCTCACCGTCTTTCGAACCGCCAGACCTGCATATGCGATCGACTCGCGCGTGCAACGACGTGGCGTCGACTGGCCCAGGATGCCCAGACCCGAGGAACTCAATGAGGTTGTGATCAAACCGATAATGCGTGGCTTACAACAGGCAGGCTGCGAGCGGCAGCTCACGCAGGACATCGCGCTCTTTGCTTTGTTGCGTCATCGAATTCTGGCCCAAAACCCTGATGTTGTTGTGTCGCATCTGGACGTTACAAACCTGCGCGTGCTGGTGGCGATGCATGAGACGACTGTCCCCGTTATCGCTTGCGAGCATACTGATGCGACGCGTGTGCCGATGGGGTGGTGGCAAACTGCGCGAGCCGCGTTGTTGCCGCGGGCCCGCTTTGTTGTTACACCGCATGCCGAGAGTGTTGGCTGGTTTTCGAAGTACGACGTGAAGGTTGTCAGGATTCCGAATCCGTTGATCCCTCCGAGCTACGTGCGTGTCGAACGGAACGGACATCGTCGTCGGCTCGTGTCCCTCTCGCGTTTGTCAGCCGATAAGCGACCTGATTTGAGTATCGGCGCCTTCGCGAGTATTGCCGGTGATTTTCCGGACTGGGACTTCGAGATCTACGGTAAGGGTCCAATGCGCGCT
>DASTVU010000504.1:0-6520 GCA_035758935.1 Pyrinomonadaceae bacterium
GCCACGATACCGTTTATCTCTCGACCGGCGTCGAAGCTGCTGCCGCAAGTAAACGTTACGAGTTCGGCGACACGATCAATCTCGACGTCAACACTACTTTGCTCTCCGCCATTCAACGCGAAGGACTGAAAGTTCCGCTCAATCTCGAGTATCGCGACCTGTACGTTCATCAGTGTGACTACCAGTCGTCGTGCGCAACGGTAGTCATGCTCGACTGTTCTCACTCGATGATTCTTTACGGTGAGGATCGGTTTACGCCCGCGAAGAAAGTTGCGCTCGCCATGTCGCACCTGATTCGCACACAGTATCCCGGCGATTCTCTCAAGGTTGTCCTGTTTCACGATGCCGCCGAAGAGTTGCCACTCGCTAAGCTCGCGACCACGCAGGTTGGCCCATATCACACGAACACCGCTGAAGGTCTTCGTCTCGCGCGCCGGCTGCTCCAGGCACAACGCAAGGAGATGAAGCAGATCGTGATGGTGACTGACGGTAAGCCTACGGCCTGTTTCGTACAAACTTCCGTGGGCGCTGGAGTTAAAAAGACCGATAAAAGCCCGACACGTCGTCTCTATAAAAATTCGATGGGCGGCGATCCTTTGGTCATGTCTGAAACTTTCAAGGAAGTTCAGGCCTGTCGCAAAGCCGGAATCATGATCAATACTTTCATGCTGGCCAGCGACTATTATCTTGTCGATTTTGTGAAGCAGATGAGTGCCATGACGAATGGCAAAGCTTACTTCGCCAACCCGGGAAATCTCTCGCAGTTTGTGCTGATAGATTTCCTCCGCCGCCGTACCCGACGCGTCAGGTAAAACGCCACAGGATCCGTGGCCGAAAACCGATATTAATGCGCGACTCAAGTCGATCACAGGGAAGAATTAATCCGTTGTCACGCGGGAATCGGGTTCTGTTGCCGTATTTAATCCTGCTTCTCGGTCTCTGTTTCACTGTTATCGTCTATTACTATTTCTCCAAACTCACACTCGAACAGGACAAGATCAATTTCGATCGAATGGTCCAACAGATCCAGGACCGGGTTCAGCTTAGAGTCGAGACGTCGATCACTTTGTTGCGCTCAGGCACTGGTCTGTTTGCCGCAAGTAATTCGGTGCAGGCACGCGAATTCGAGCAATTCGTGCAACAGATCGAGTTAGAGAAGAACTACTCGGGTATTCAGGGAATGGGTTTCTCTCGTCGGTTTGGACCAGCGGAGAAAGCGAGTGTGATCGCGGAGATGAAACGCCAGGGAGCGAGCGATTTCAAGGTCTGGCCCGATGAGTCTCCACGTAGCGAATACAACGCGATCGTCTACCTGCAACCGGCAACACCTCGTAACAAACTCGCAGTCGGCTTCGACATGGCTACTGAAGAAGTCAGACGGCACGCCATGGAGGGCGCGCGCGATTCAGGGAATCCGACGGCATCAGGACGCGTGCAACTGGTCCAGGAAAAAGATGTTTCAGATCCTGAGAAGCAGCCGGGCTTTCTGATCTATGTGCCCGTCTATCGCAAGGGTGCGCCGGTCTCGACTGTCGAAGAACGGCGCAATGCCCTCGTCGGTTTTGTTTACAGTCCCTTTCGTGCAGGCGACTTCCTCGCGCCGGTCACATCGCAAAACGTCAGTTTTCAGGTTTACGATGGCACGGAGCTAAAACCCGGTAATTTGCTCAGCGCAAAGACGAACGAAGCTTCGGAAGAACCCGCGTTTTCTGATAGGAAAACGCTGGGCGTGGCTGGTCGTACGTGGACACTCGTTTACGCTACTAAACCTTCTTTTGAACAGCGCTCCAGTAAATTTCTGCTCCGGTTCACGCTGATTGCGGGGGCGCTGCTGAGTTTGCTCTTCGCTGCTGCCACTCGTGCCGAGACCCGCGCTCGCTCGCGTGCTGAACGCGCTGCCGAGGAAGTTCAAAAATCGGAAACGACGATCAGGAATACGCTCAAAGAGCGTGAACGTGCCGAAGAAGCGCTTCGCGAAACTGCCGGGGCCTTGCTCGTTGCTAATGAACGTGCACTCCTCGAATATGAGCGCCTGCTCGAAAGAATCAAGGCATTGGCCCAGGCACTAGGAACGGCAAGGGAACTAAATGCGATCTACCGCGCGCTGCGTGAGTTCACCAACGTCTCTGTTCCGTGTAACGGCTTCTTTGTTTCACTCTACGATCCGATTCGTGACGTTCGCACCGCTTGTTATGGTTGGGCAGATGGCGCTGAGCTCGACGTATCCGAATTACCGCCGATGGCGGTCACAATAACCGGTCCGAACAGTCGCGCCGTGCGCACTGGTGAAGTGATCATCACCAACGACTACATGCGCGCGACGCAAGCTCGTCCCGGAGTCGTTGTCGGTCCTGACAACGGTATGCGTCCTGATTCTTCGATGGCTGTGCCGATGGCGGTGATGGGCAGAATTATCGGCACGATCGAGGTGCAGAGTTACGATAAGAATGTTTACCAAGCGGAACACGCCACAGCGATGAGCATGGCCGCAAACCTCACCGCCGTTGCGATCGAGAATGTGCGGTTGCTCAAATTGGAACGCACCGCGCGAGAAGCTGCGGAAGAGTCGAACCGTTTGAAGGACGAGTTTCTCGCCACCGTGTCACACGAGTTGCGCACTCCGCTGACCGCGATACTCGGCTGGTCCAGATTGCTCGAAGGTGGCACGCTCGATGATTCAACGATGCAGCAGGCAGTTGAAACTATCTGGCGCAACGCGAAGGCACAGGCGCAGATTGTCGACGACATTCTCGACGTGTCGCGCATCATTACCGGCAATCTTTATCTCGATCTTCATCCGTTGGAAGTAGTACCCGTAGTCGAGAATGCCATCAACGTTGTGCGCCCAACTGCCGATGCGAAGGGAATTAAGGTCGAAACTCACTTCGATTCGGCGCCGGCGATGATCTTAGGCGACGCGAACCGGCTGCAACAGGTCGTTTGGAATCTGATATCGAATGCGGTGAAGTTTACGAACAGTGGCGGGCGTGTTTGCGTAAAGATATCGCAGGGTGGCGGAGCAGTTGAGGTAAGTGTATCGGATACGGGCCAGGGAATCAGCAAGGAGTTTCTGCCGTACGTGTTTGATCGCTTTCGTCAGGCCGACAGCACAACGACACGGCAGCACGGAGGTCTCGGACTCGGACTCGCCATTGCGCGTCACCTCGTGGAGATACACGGCGGTACGATTCGCGCGGAGAGTAAAGGGGAAAATCGCGGCTCTGCTTTTACAATCCGGCTTCCACTACTCGAAGCAAGTGGGAGCCAGGCGGGTGTTCTGGATCAGAATCAGCATAAACTGGCGCAATCGCAACAGTTATTATCGGGTGTCAACGTCCTGCTGGTTGACGATGATTCGGATACACTGACACTGATGACCACAGCCCTGACGAGACGTCAGGCTAATGTGACGGCTGTCTCTTCGGCGGGTGAGGCGATCCAGGCGATCACGCGGAAGCGGCCGGACGTGCTGGTGTCGGACATTGCGATGCCCGACGAAGACGGGTACGGTTTGATCGAGAAAGTGCGCTTGCTCGAAAACGGCGCGGCAGACAATATTCCGGCGGTGGCCATCACCGCTTACGCGAAAGAAGAGGATCGCGAACGAGCGTTGTCAGCCGGGTACCAGATTTATCTGGCCAAACCGGTGGAATTGACTGAGCTGATTTCAGTGGTCGCGCGGGCAGCAAAGCGAGATTTTTAGATGCCATTAGTCAAGATTAACGATATTCAGATGGCTTACACCGATGCCGGCGCCGGGCGTCCGGTCGTGTTAATTCATGGGTATCCATTCAACCGTTCGTTGTGGAATGAACAGATTGCCGCACTAAGCGGGTCGTATCGTGTGATTGCACCCGACTTGCGGGGCTTCGGTGAAAGTGATTCGTCAGATGGATCGTCCACGATGAATCGCATGGCCGAGGATGTAGCGTTGTTGTTGGACCATCTCGAAGTTCCGCGAGTTACGATCGGTTCACTGTCAATGGGCGGTTATGTAGCGTTCGCGTTTTATAAACAGTTTGCTTCGCGGGTGCGGGCTTTGATCCTCGCTGATACGCGCGCGACACCCGACACTGAAGAAGCAAGACAAAACCGTGCGCAACAAGCTGAAAAGGCTCTTGCTGAAGGCATGGCCGGTATCGCTGATGCGATGTTGCCAAAGCTGCTCACGCCGGAAACGGTGAGCAAACGGCCCGAGATCGTGAAGCGCGTTCGCGACATGATGTTGAAGACCAAGCCCGAAGGAGCAGCCGCGGCGTTACGCGGTATGGCGGAACGTGACGATCAAACGTCGCTGTTGTCGAAGATCACGGTACCGACGCTGATTCTCGTGGGCGCCGAAGACGCGATCACTCCGGTTGCCGATAGCGAGAAGATGCACGAGGGCGTAGCGGGTTCGCGTCTGGTAGTGCTGGAGAATGCGGGACATGTTTCCAATCTCGAACGCACGGAAAAGTTTAATGAAGCGTTGCTGGATTTCCTGAGTGAGTCGTCCAGTTAATCTGATGCCGGCTTATAAAAAATTTACTATCGAAGAGCGCGTGCGCTGGGGTGATGTCGATGCGGCGCGCATTATCTTTTACGGTGCTTACATCCACTTCTTTGAGTATGCCGAGACGGAACTGTTTCGCTCTGCCGGTCTGCACTACGGAGTGTTTTTTGACGAGCTGAAGATCTGGCTGCCCCGTGTCCATCTCGAATGTGATTTCCATCGCATTGCGCGGCTCGATGATTTGTTGGAAGTCAGCGTTTATGTGGGACGATTTGGGACGAAGTCGATGAAGCTGAATTTTGAAGTGCGCCGCAAGGGCAGCGAAGAAATGGTGGCGACAGCGCATTTTGTCCTCGCGGCAGTTAATCAGGAGACGTTCGAAACCGTGCCGATTCCTTCGGAGTTGCGCGAGAAACTGGCGCCGTACGACGCCAACGAAGATCAGAAATGACCACTATTCCCAACAACATTGCAGGTCTAGACGAAAAGACAATCAATCGCGATCCAATTAAGCAGTTTCAGGAATGGCTCAACGACGCCATCGCCGCGCAACTTCCGCTTCCCGAAGCGATGACGCTCGCAACGGCAACGCCTGACGGGAAACCTTCGGCACGTATGGTGTTGCTCAAGCAAGTGGACGACGATGGTTTTGTTTTCTTCACTAACTATAACAGCGCGAAGGCCGAGCAGTTGGACGCAAACCCGTATGCAGCGCTGGTGTTTTATTGGGCACAACTCGATCGACAGGTACGCGTCGACGGTAATGTTATTAGGATTCCAGCCCAGGAGTCGCGTGATTATTTTAAGACCCGTCCACGCGAGAGTCAGATTGGGGCGTGGGCATCAGCACAAAGCGAAGCCATCTCAGGCCGCGAGGTTCTCGAGCAACGAGCACAGGAACTGGAAGCTTTGTATCGTGATCGTGAGATTGATTGCCCCGAGTATTGGGGCGGTTATCGATTAAGACCTGAGCGAATTGAATTCTGGAAGAGCCGCATCGGACGGCTTCACGACCGAATATTGTATGAGCGCGTTTCTCACGGCTGGACCATCACCCGACTCGCTCCATAAACACGCCTCAGTGACTTTTCTTTTGTGCTTTTTGTGCCTTTTTGTGGCTAAAACAGCCGCGTGAAGAAACGAATTCCAATGATCCTCATCTCACGGCCCTCACGAATCACCGCGAAATTGTCGATCTGGTAATACTCATCCTTTAACCCAAGAACTCGCCCTCGACTGTACGCCGTCAATGGCTTGACCGGGTGCGCAGGTGGCTCAATCTTCTTTGCCATATCACGTTTGAACTCGCGAACGCGCACGGCAACGTTAGGATAGCGCTGCGCGAGCTGATTCAAATGCATGCCGAAATCCTCGACATCGCGTCGTAGTTGCACCGCATACGAAGCAAACTCATTCGCTGCTTCCGGCGGTTGGCGATTCAATTTCGTTTTGAAGTTCGGTGGAAAGAAAGTCGCCTCTTCCTCGGGAGTGTTTGGACTAAACAGCGGCATCATCAAAAACAAAAGCTGCATGCGACTCTTGAACGCATCCACCAGTGTTGCCGTATCGACGTTCGCTAATTTATCACCATCGAATTCACCTTCAGTGATCGCGATTTCACGACGGCGTGCAGCGTTTCTTGTAAACGTCGCCTCAAACGCGCGGTCGAAGTCGAGGTTCTCCGCCATCAGTGTCTGAAACCGGTTACACACGCGATAAGCTTCAATCACCTCATTGCGCTGACGGACTCTCGTCTGACTGAACGCGAGCGTCGTGCACGATAAAGCAACCAAACCCGCACAAATCAATTTCTTGCTTGAGTAGTGAGACATGCTCAGACAGGACGGAGCGCGCTTTTGACGAGTTTCTTCTTCAAATCGACGTAGCCTTGTTCACCCGCAACCAGATCTCCCAACACTCGCTTCACCCCTCGGTGCCCGCGCGCGAATTCGATCATGCGTTCTGTGAAGGGCGCACCCCAGAAGTTGCCGTAAAAGCGACGGCGCATTTGCGCTGCCCGTCGCAACT